>CAIYDT010000205.1 GCA_903924985.1 uncultured Acetobacteraceae bacterium | reverse complement strand
CCGCTGGGGTTCCGACACCGTCATGGATCTTTCGACCGGCCGCAACATTCACAACATCCGCGGCTGGATCCTGCGCAACTCGCCCGTCCCTATCGGCACCGTCCCCATCTATCAGGCGCTAGAAAAGGTCGACGGCGATCCGTCCAAGCTGGACTGGGAAGTGTTCAAGGACACGCTGATCGAGCAGGCCGAGCAGGGCGTGGACTATTTCACCATCCATGCCGGTGTGCGGCTGCAGTACGTGCCGCTGACCGCGAAACGGACCACCGGCATCGTGTCGCGCGGCGGCTCGATCATGGCGCGCTGGTGCCTGTCGCACCACAAGGAGTCGTTCCTGTACGAGCGCTTCGATGAGATCTGCGACATCATGCGCAAATACGACGTGTCGTTCTCCCTTGGCGACGGGCTGCGTCCCGGCTCCAACGCCGACGCCAACGACGCGGCGCAATTCGGCGAACTGGAAACCCTTGGCGAGCTGACCCAGGTTGCCTGGAAGAAGGGCTGCCAGGTCATGATCGAAGGCCCCGGCCACGTGCCGATGCACAAGATCAAGGAGAACATGGACAAGCAGCTGCGCGAGTGCGGCGAAGCCCCGTTCTACACGCTTGGGCCGCTGACAACCGACATCGCGCCGGGCTACGATCACATCACCTCGGCGATCGGCGCGGCGATGATCGGCTGGTACGGCACCGCCATGCTCTGCTACGTCACCCCCAAGGAACATCTGGGCCTGCCGAACCGCGACGACGTGAAGACCGGCGTCATCACGTATCGCATCGCCGCGCACGCCGCCGATCTGGCGAAGGGCCACCCCGCCGCCAAATTGCGCGACGACGCGGTCAGCCGCGCTCGGTTCGAGTTCCGGTGGGAGGATCAGTTCAACCTGTCGTTGGACCCTGACACCGCACGTTCTTTCCACGACGAGACACTGCCCAAGGAAGCGCACAAGGTCGCGCATTTCTGCTCCATGTGCGGTCCGAAGTTCTGTTCGATGAAAATCTCGCAGGACATCCGCGACGATGCCGGGCGCATGGCCGGGATGCAGGAGAAGTCCAAGGAGTTCGCCGAGAAGGGCAAGCAGATCTACCTGCCCGAAATCGCGGCGGAATAACCGGCCACTCGGCGATGTCGGACCCACGAGCCGCGCTGGACGCTATCGGCCAGCTCCCGGACTCGGAGATCGACATCGCCGATGCCGCGCTCCAACTCGCTCGGGTTGACGAGCCTGATGCCAACTGGACGGAAGCGCGCGACCATTTGTCGGAGGTCGCGCGTGCCGTCGCGGCGCTAGCGGATACGCTGGCAGATGTCGATCTACCGACCCGAGCCGTTGCGCTGTCCGGCTTGATGGGTGGGCGGTTCGGCTACAAGGGCGATACCGAGACTTACGACGATCCGCGGAACGCCAATCTCATTCATGTCGTGAAACGGCGGCGCGGCCTGCCCGTGGCGCTTGGCGTCATCTGGTTGCACGCCGCTCGGGCCGCCGGTTGGGAGGGGCACGGGGTGGATTTCCCGGCGCACTTCCTGGTGTCTCTGACGGGAGAAAAGACCCAATCCATCCTCGATGTGTTCAACGGCGGCACGCCGCTGAGTGTACGCGATCTGCGCGCCCTTCTGCGCCGGGTGGAGGGTGAAAAAGCCGAGCTTCGCCCCGGTTTGCTGCGGCCCATGAGCGCGCGCCGGATACTGCTGCGGCTGCAAAACAACATCATGACCCGTCGCCTACAGGGCGACGACCCGGAAGGCGCGCTGACCTGCGCCGAGGATATGCTGCGCATCGCGCCCGATCACGCCGAACTCTGGCGCCAGGCGGCGGCGATGAACCAGCGCATGGACCGCGTCGGTGCCGCGCTGCGCTGCTACGACCGGTTCCTGGCGCTGGTGCCGGATGGGGAAGTTGCCTCCCAGGTGCGAACGCTTGCGGGCTCATTGCGGTCGCGGCTGAACTGAATGGGCGATATTTTCAAGCGGGAATCTGCCGCGAATCCGGAGCCTTTCACCGGAGAGCGGTTGACCTCGGCGCTGGACGGCCAGACCCAGATCGAGCACTACCACCGCTATCTGTTCGCCCGTTCCCTTTGCGCCGACCTGGATGTTCTGGATGTCGCGAGCGGAGAGGGCTACGGATCCGCGCAGTTGGCTCAGGTCGCGCGATCCGTTATTGGTGTGGAATATTCCGAATCCACGGTGCGCAGCGCCACCGCGAATTTCCAGCGTTCTAACCTGCGGTTCGTGCAAGGTGATGCCCGCGCGTTACCACTGCCCGATGCCAGCGTCGATGCCGTCGTGTCGTTTGAGACGATCGAGCATTTCGATGGGCAGGAGGCATTCCTGTCGGAAATCCATCGGGTTTTGCGGCCGGATGGCCATGTCGTCATCAGCACCCCGGATCGGGACATTTACTCGCCGTCGAGCGCGCCGCCGAACGAATACCATGTGCGGGAACTCAGCCGGATCGAGTTCATTGCCCTGTTGCAGCGCCACTTCAGCCATGTGGAGCTGCTATTGCAACGGCCGATGATCGGGTCGGCGCTGATGCCGGAAGCCGCCACCCCGGCCGACCCGCTTGTGTTCGACCGCCGCGGCAGTACCCATTTCGAGGCCTGCGTGGCCATTCCCCGCGCCCCCTATATCGTCGCGGTGGCCGCCAACCGCCCCGTCCCGCCGCTGCCGGCGAGCCTGTTCATCGAGCGCAGCGATCTGGACTCCGACCGCATCGCACTGGCGGAGCGGACCGAACAGTTCGACGCGGCGCGCAAGATGTTCGAGGACGCGAACGCCGAGCTGCAGCAGACCCATGCGCTGCTGACCGAGACCTATGGCGCGGCGACTCAAGCAACCATGGCGGCCCAGGCAACCGAACGTGCTCGGGCCGCGGCGGCGTCCCGGTTGGAGGCGTTAACGTCGGAAACCGAACGGGCGACCCGAACGCTGGAAACGCTGACGGCGCAGGTGGATGCTTTGACGCAGGAGCTGGATCACACCCGAGGCTCACTGCGAACCTTCCTGCGCTATTATCTCCCGCGGTTGCGGAAATATCTGTTTCGCCATTAACTTTTCATTAACGATTGCCGGTTACACTCGCCGGATGCAATGGAACCGTAGTTTGGGCGCAACGGCGCCAAAAATCAGCGCTTTTGTCGTGGCCTATAATCGCGCCGCCATCCTGGGGACATGCCTGCGTGCCCTGGCGTTCGCGGACGAGATTATCGTGGTAGACAAGTCCTCCACCGACGACACGCGCTCGGTTGCCGAGCGTCATGCGACGCGGGTGGTCACGGTTCCCTGGTCGCCGACGGTGGAGGAAACCCGCGACGGCGCGTTGTCGCTGTGCACCCATGACTGGATTTTGTTTCTCGATGACGATGAATGCCTCAGCGCGGAGACAGGCCCGTTCATCCGTGCACAGCTGGCGCGCGGCCGGGAGGATGTATTCGAATTCCCACTGCGCCACTACGTCCTGGGCGTGCATGACGAGGCTGCGTACTACTGGCCGGAGCACCATGTGCGGCTGTTTCGTCGTGGGACCGTGACGTTCGGTGCGACGGTGCATGGCGGGATCGAAGTCCACTCGGATCGCCGGATGCGCATCCCGGCGGAGACCGGGGTTTGCATCCACCATTTGTCGCATCCCGATGTCAGCAGCTGGATCGAGCGCACCAACCGCTACACCTCCCGCCCTAACCGAACCCGCGTTTCGGACGATGGGCAGGATTTGGCCGCGTTCGCGCATGCCCGTATCGATCACTGGTTGGCCGGGTCGCGCGACGGTTACCCCGCGGCGGTCGCGCTGCTGCGCGCGACCTACGACATCGTGGATCGCCTGAAGACCTGGGAGGAAGCGCGCGGCCTGGATGGCAACGCGCTGTTCACCCAGGCCTGTGCCGAGCTGGACGCAGCGAAACGGCCGCGTTCCCTGTTCGACCGTTGGATGAAAAACTGGTTCAGCCGACCAACTTGCCCCCGTCCACCGGAATGACCCAGCCGGTGCTGGAGGTCAGGTGCGTGACCGCCGCCATCACCGCCTGGGCGACTTCGTCCGCCGTCACGATGCGCTTCAGGGGGGTGCTTGCCGCCACTCGTTCTACCATCGCCGTGGTGCGTCCCGGGACAAATGCGGTGTCTACCGCCGCCGGGGACACGGTCATCACCCGGATCTCCGGCCCCAGCACGCGCGCCAACGAGATCGACATGGTGTCCATTGCTGCCTTGGAGCCGCCATAGGCGATGTTGCTGCCGGAACCAGAGATCGCAGCGACCGACGATATGTTCACGATCACCGCGTCGCCCGATTTTTTCATCAGCGGCGCGAAGGCCCGCACCATCGCGAAAGGCCCACGCACGTTGGCGGCGAAAATGGAGTCGATCAGTTCGTCGGTCAGCGCGTCCAGGTCGTGATGCGGGATCATCCGGGTGAAGCCGGCGGAGTTTACCAGCACGTCGCAGCGGCCGAAGTCCCGCTCGACCGTGGCGGCGAGTTCCTTGAGCGACGGGGAGTCCAGCACCTGGATTTGCATCGCTTTATGGCCGCTGCCTGGAAGCGAGGCGGCGATCTTTTCGGCCTCGGCGGCTTTGCTGTTGTAGCCGACAATGACGCGCGCGCCGGCCTCGGCCAGACGTTGGGAGACGGCGGAACCGATGCCGCCGCTGGCACCGGTGACGACGGCGACTTTGTTTTTCAGGTCCATGGGAGTTTCCTCGTGTTCAGAACATCGGGCCGCGGTTGGCGGCGCCGCCGTCAATGGTGACGATCGTGCCGGTGGTGTAGGCGGATTTGTCGGATGCCAGGAACGCCACCATCCAGCCGATTTCTTCGGGCGTGCCGGCGCGGCCCATGGGCAGGGGCTTCATCAGCTCCTCCCACTTATCCGCGTCGCCCAGACGGTCCTGCGCGCGCGTTTTCATGATGGTGACCAGCCGGTCGGTGGCGATGGCGCCGGGGTTGATGCCGACGACCCGCAGCTTGTCGTCACCGGCGGAGCCGCCGAGCGCCTTGGTGAAGGCCATGAGGGCGGCGTTGCCGGTGGAGCCGGCGATGTAGGTGCGGTCCATCTTCTCCCCGGCGACGCCGAGGACGTTGACGATCACGCCGCGCTGGCGGGATTTCATCTCGGCATAGAAGCGGCGGCACATGTTGATGTAGCCGAATACCTTCAGGTCCCAGGCCTCGCGCCAGCGGTCCTCGGTGATGGCTTGCAGGTCGCCGGCCGGGATGGCGCCGGCGTTGTTGACCAGGATGTCGATGTCGGCGTGTTCGGCGACCAGCTTGTCGACGTTACCGCTGTCCGACAGGTCGTAGGCATGCACCTGGACGTTGACGTTCCAGCGGGCGGCGATTTTCTGCCGGGCTTTTTCAAGATCGTCCAGCGTGCGGGAGACGAGGATGACGTTGACGCCTTCTTCCGCCAGGCATTCGGCGGCGGCGAGGCCGATGCCTTTGGAGGCGCCGGTGATCAGGGCTGTTTTGCCCCCGAGGTTGAGGTCCATGGGTTGCTCCTCCGTTTTTTGGTGTGATGGACTCGGATAGAACGGCGACGGGGTTTGGGCAATGAAGCGCCGGTCTCAGGGTTCCGATACCGCCAGACCCACCGCCACCGAAGAGGCCCCGCGAGCCAGTATTCGGTCGAACGTCGCGAAGCGGCCGGCGGTGCGGCTGGACGCCAGGTGCAAAGCATCGGCGAAATCGAGGCCCTGTCTGCTCCATGCCAGCGCTTGCAGCACGGTGGTCTCATCTTCGCACCGGACAGAAGGAAGCGCGGCCAGATTCTCGAGCGCACCGGTTACTTCGGGTTTGTCCTTGCGATAGAGCCGCCGGAGGACCCATTCGGTCTCGAGCATGACCGATTTCGGCAGAAAGACCGTTTCTGTTTCGAAGAGGCGGCGCGCTTGCGCGGCCTGGGCTGGGTCGTCGCCGGTCAGCAGACGGACGACGACGTTAGTATCGGCCGCGATCACGGCGGGCGATCAATTCGTCGCCAATGGCGGCGTCCATCTCTTCGATGGTGCGAGCGGGACCGGACACAGGTAGGCAGCCGGCGACATCGTCCAGGCGTGTCGGCGGCGCCGATTTTAATGGCCGAAGCAAGACGCCATCGGCGACATCCTCAACCGTGAATGCCATGCCGGGCACCCAACCGTGACTGTCCCGCACTGCCTTCGGGAGGATGATCTGGCCCTTCGAGGAGAGGTTGGTGGTATCCATCGCCGACAAGTAAGATGAGGTAAGACAGGCGTCAAGTTCTTCGTTCCTGCGCCGAGGCTGCACATATCGGGGTGGGAGGTCGTGCGTTCCGGGAGAACCACGCTCGCTTCGTAAACAAGAGACCGAACCCGCCCGACAAACCGACCGCCGCTTGGATCAACTCGCCACAGCCGAAGCCACGGGCCCAGGCTTAAATATTCGCCCAAAGTGTACCAAAGTCGTTGACACGTTCCGCCCCCCACCCCCGGTGCCCACAACCATGACGACCATCGCCCCCACCGTCGCCTTGCTCGTCGTCGCGATTATCGTGGCGATCATCGCCCGGCGTCTCCGCCTGCCCTATACGGTCGGGTTGGTGGTCACGGGTGCCATCCTCGCGATATCCCACGTCGATATCGGCATCGCCCTGACGCATGAGTTCATCTACGACGTCGCCCTGCCGCCGCTGTTGTTCGAGGCCGCGTTGTTCATCCATTGGCACGAACTCCGCCGCGACGCCCTCCCCGTCCTGACCCTCGCCACGATCGGCACTGTCATCTCGGGCGCGGCGGTGTCGGCCGGCATTGTCTGGTTGCTGCATTGGCCGCTGCCGGCCGCACTGGTCTTCGGGGTGCTCATCGCCGCCACCGACCCCGTCGCGGTCATCGCCATGTTCAAGGACACCGGCGTGCACGGACGCCTGCGGCTGCTGGTGGAAAGCGAGAGCCTGCTCAATGACGGTGTCGCCGCGGTGCTGTTCGGGCTGGTCCTCAGCTGGGTCGGTGGCGGAGGAAGCAGCTTCATGGCCGTCGCCACCACGCTAATCACGACAGCCGGGGGCGGTGTGCTGATCGGGCTGGCCTGCGGCGGTCTGGCCATTCTGGTCGCCGGGCGCACCGCCGACCGCATGGTGGAAACCGCCGTGACCGTGGCTGCCGCCTACGGCTCCTTCCTCGGCGCCGAGCACTTTCATCTGTCCGGCGTTCTGGCCACCGTCTCCGCCGGGCTGCTCATGGGCAACCTCGGCGTGCTCGGCGAAGCCCAAGGCGGCGCGCTGACCAAGGAGGGCCATGCCTTCGTCGTCGTATTCTGGGAATTTGCCGCGTTCATCGCCAATTCGCTGGTGTTCATCCTGATCGGCGTCACCGCGGCGCGCATTCCGTTCGGGGAGCTCGGGTGGACAGCACTGCCAATGATCGTTCTGGTGGTGTTGATCGGGCGCGCGGTGACGGTCTACCCACTCTGCCTGGGTTTTACGAAGTCGCGCTGGGCGATCCCCGGCGGGATGCAGCACGTGCTGTGGTGGGGCGGGCTCCGAGGCGCACTGGCCCTCGCGCTGGCGTTAACCGTTCCCGATACGATGCTTTTTCATAATGAGATCGTTATCGCGACGTTCTCGGTCGTGGGATTTTCCGTGGTGGTGCAGGGGTTGACGATGGGGCCGTTGCTGAAGCGGTTGGGGCTGATTTAGCGCGGCAGCAGCATGTCGGTGATCAGGCGCACGACTTCCACATAGCTGCGCATGATGAACCCGGCGAAGGCGCCAACAAGCACACCTGCCAGCGCCCAGGCCCAGCCGAACCCCGCCTGCGCCGCCCAGATGCCAGCAATCGCGAGCGTCGCCCCGACCGCGATGGCCAGTGCGTTCCCATACCGGACCAGTATCCGAACGACCGGGTAGGCTTTGTCCGGATCGGGCAATGCCCCGTATTCGTCAGACACGCGCTTCAACCAGCCGAGGCGTCAGCGGCTTGCACACCCGCACGCCCTTGCGTCCGATCAGCCCGCGCGCGTCATCCAAATGAGCCACCACGCCGATGGCGCGGCGTTCGGAGGATTTGTCCAACCCGACCGAGTGCATCCATTGCAACGGAACGAAACCGGCCTCGGCCCCGTCCTCTACCACGATCAACGCGCCGTCCAGCGGTACATCGGGGGTTTCCGCGATGCCGTCAAACACGTTGCGGTACCAATTGTTCATCAAATGCTGCCACTCACCGGTACCGCCCGGCCCGGCTTTGGCTCGGTAGGCGTCGGAGGTAAAAACCTCCGGCCCGTCCACCTGGTGCAGCGCCACGAAGGGCGATGTGGATTCGCTTAACGATTCGAACCGTTGCGTGGCATGAATGCCGGGGATAGAAATCAGCTTATGCATATGCCCGAGGTACCAGGCATCCCACTCCACCCGCCGATCGGTCGCGATCAACGCCATTTCCACCATGTAGATCATCGTTTTGCTCCCGCAGCATGCTCCGCCGCCCGAAATCCGAAGACCGCCGATTTGGCCAGCCCGCCAGTGTAGCCGATGGCCGGCCCGCCCTCGATCCCGCCCGTGGTCGCGCCGGCCGCGTACAGGCCCGGGATGGGCGCGCCGGCCCCGTTCAGAACCCGAGCATCCGTATCGATACGGATTCCGCCCATGGTGTAGGTGATGCCGGCGCAGGCCGGGATGGCAACGAAAGGGCCTCGCGCGATGGGCATCGGTTTGAACTTGTCGGTCGAACGCACGGGCGCCAGCCCAGCGAAATCGCCCGAGGCGCAGGCGGCGTTATACCCGGCGACGGTCGCCTCCAACCCGTCCGGGTCCAATCGCGCCGCGCCAGCCAATTCCCGCAGTGTGTTGCCGCGCAGGATGGTGCCGCCGGCGCGTTCCAGCGCGGGGTTGGCCGGGATGCGGGCGGAGCGGCCGGGCCCCTCCCATATGGAAGTGTCCATGATCAGGGTGGCGCAGAGCGGGTCTTCGCCGCGCGCGATCGTGTTAGCTATGTAGATACCGCCCATGCCCTCATCCACGAAGCGGTGTCCGGCGTGGTTCACCACGATGCCGGCCAGCGCCATGCCGTCGAGTTCGGGGTATGGCCAGACCTTGTCGTTGGTCATGGAGTCCCGCGACAGCAAATGCCCGTAGAAGCACTCCAGCGACGTGATGGCCGCTCCGGCTTCGACCGCCATGCGTATCCCGTCACCCATGCCGGTGGCACCGCCGCGTTGTTTCACTGCCTCGGGGTTGGGCATGATGTGTTGGCGGATCAGCGCGAGGTTCGACTGGAACCCCCCGTCGGCGATCACCACGGCCGGGGCGTTGAAGCGTTGCGAGCCCGCTTCCACGCCGGCCACGCGGCCACCGTCCATGATCAGCCGGTCGGCGTTGACGCCCAAATGCAGCGACCCACCCAGCCTCTTCAACCGATCTGTCAGCGTGCGCAGCATCACGTCGGGCCCGCGGCCCTTCCAGTCCATGCCCGCCACCAGCGCGCGCGGGGGTGCCATGGTCCACGCCAAATACGACAGCGGCCCGGTGCGGATGAACCGCACGCCCTGCACGCGCAGCCAGTCGATGACCTTGCCGGTCTGCTCGATCAGCACCCGTGCCAGCACGGGGTCGGTGAAGCCGCGCGTGTTGCGCTCGATGCCCGCCGCGATGTTGGCGCCGGGTTCCTTGGGATCGACGTAGCCGACATGGATGATGCCGCCGGACCAGCGCGTGTTGCACTTGTAGTCCGGTGCCTCCCCCTTCTCCAGGATCGCGACTTTCAGGCCGCGTTCGGCGGCGCGGGTGCCCGCCACCATGCCGGCGATGCCGCCGCCGATGACGATCAAATCGTAAGAATGCTCGCTCATGGGGGTATTTATGCCGGCAATAGCTGGGTTCCGCCATCCACCCGCAGCACCTGGCCGGTCACGAATTCGCCCATCGGACCCGCGAACAGCGCCACCGCGCGCGCGACCTCATCCACCAACGCGATGCGTTCCAGCGTGCCTTCGGTCTTCAACCGGTTGGGGTCCACGGTTCGGGTGTTCAGGAACCGCCCGGTGCGGGTGTCACCCGGAGCGATGCTGTTGGCGGTCACGTTGAAGGGCCGCAGTTGCGCCGCGAGGCACCGCGTGTAGTGGATGGCGCCGGCCTTGGACGTCGCGTAAATCGCCCCGTTGGTGCGCCCTCCATAGGCGGCGATGGAACTGATAGTGACGATCCGCCCCGCTTTTCGGTCCATCATCCCGCGCGCCACGACCTGGCATACGAAAATGGTGCTGAGAAGGTTTCGTTCCAACACCGAGCGGACGTCTTCCTCCTTCACCATGATGGCGTCGTTCGGGTCGGGCTTGCCGCCGGCCGCCGCGATGTCGCCGCCGGCGTTGTGGACCAGCACGTGCAACGGGCCGAGGGTTTCGGCCGTGGCGACGACCCGCTCCACATGGTCCATGCGGGTGAGGTCACCGAGCACCGGGATGGTGCGGACGTTATACCGGGCTGCGATCTGGGCGGCGGTGTCGGTCAGGGTGGTGCCTTCGCCGTATTCCGCGGGCCCGTTCTCCCGCATGCCGTGGATCGCGAGGTCGCAGCCGAGGCCGGCCAGGGTTTCGGCGAAGGCACGCCCAAGGCCGCGGCCGGCGCCGGTGACGAGGGCGACTTTGCCTTGCAGCGGGCGGTCGGGCATGCGGGCGGGTCCTCACGGCAAAGGCGAACTGTTCGCCCGCCGTGAGGGACCTGTCAAACCGCGCCGCGTGCTAAACCCCAGTGTACTTCCATATTTTGCCCGTATCATGAAGCTGGTAAAGATTTCCACCAGCCGCCGCGATATGTTTGGTCGCCGTATTGTTGTCCAACTCGCGCCAGCCGGTGATGGGCGGGCCGATGTATTTCCAGATTTTACCGGTGTTGTGCAGTTGGTAAAGCCGGTCGCCGTCGGCCGCGATGTCGATGGAGGCGGGGTTGCTATCGATCTCCAACCATCCGGTCATCGGCGGGCCGATATATTTCCAGATTTTGCCGGTGTTGTGGAGCTGATACAAATGCCCGCCGGATGCGGCGATTTTCTTGGTCGCGGCGTTGTTGTCCAACTCCTGCCAGCCGGTCAGCGGCGTGCCGGTGTAGCGCCAGACCTTGCCGGTGTTGTGCAGTTGGTATAAGTTGTTGCCGTCGGCCACGATGTCGACGGTCGCGGGGTTGTTGTCCAGCTCCTGCCAGCCGGTGATGGGCGGGCCGACATATTTCCAGATCTTGCCGGTATTGTGCAGTTGATAGAGATGACCGCCCGAAGCCACGATCTTCTTTGTGGCGGGATTGGTATCGAGTTCCTGCCAGCCGGTGATCGGCGGACCGACATACTTCCAGACTTTGCCCGTGTTGTGCAACTGATACAGGTCGTTGCCGTCCGCCGCGATATCGATGGTCGCGGGATTGGTATCCAATTCCTGCCAGCCGGTGATGGGCGGGCCCACGTATTTCCACACCTTGCCCGTGTTATGCCGTTGATACAGGTTGTTGCCGCCCGCGACGATTTCGACCGAGGCCGCGTTGGTGTCCAACTCCTGCCAGAACGAGTTGTCGAAAATCGGAAACGGATTGTCCGGATTCGCTCCGGGGATGGCGGTTGTTCCGGGGTATGTGTCGTCGAGCAATTTTTTGAACGCCGGGAACGGGTCGCTGGCGACCCCGGTCAAATTCTTGAACACGCCGGACAGCTCCGAGGCCGCGCCCGCGACGATGCTATTGATGCTGAAACCCATCTGTGTGTGCAGATAGTAGATGAACAGGATCGCGCAGCCCGTCTTGGCGTCGATTCCATGATCCAACGGATCGATGTTGTTGACGTAATCGGCGCGTGGGCTTGTCATCCAGCTATTGGCCAGCGCGAAGCCCGGTTCGGTGACTCCCAACCCGTTGGCGATCAGAAACTGGCCGGCGAGAAACCGCGACAATCCCTCCCCCGCGCTGCCTTCGTTACCCGCACCGAACCAGCCTTTGTTCTGTGCCAGCATGAACATTTCGGTGACTTCGGAGACCAGCAGATAGCGCACCAGCGCGACCGACGACCCGTCGCCGGGCGTCAGCCGAATGGGCGGTCCCCAACCGGCGCTGGCGTAGGGGCCGGGGCTGATGTTCACCGTGATCGGCGTGGCGACGGTCAGGGCGATTCCGCCAAACCACCCCGCTATCAGATTGTAGTCCGCCTCGCAGACCGCGATCAGAGCGTTCGCCCGGTCGCGGCCATTCGCCGCGGTGAGCGAGTCGTCGTATTGAATGCGGTAATGAGTGGTAGCGCCACCATTCGTAAGGCCTGTGGTCACGAGCGTCATGATACCCTCCATCGGTCCTTTGGAACGTTACTACCAGACTATATATCGAATTACAATATCAGAATTGTCAGGGTATGGGTAAGGGCCATAACTTAATCGTGAGCCGCCTAAGCACGGCGGGATGAAGGGTTGCGCCTCACACCGGCCAGCACACGCGGCCAACGCCGACCATCCTTCGGGACCCGACAGCCCGGGATGCGCCCCGGCCGGAATCAGCCTCTCCAGCATTTCGACACTTGATTCATCCGGCGCGTCCGGTCAAACTTTTGTCATGAACCAGCCGATCAGCCTGAGCAGCGTCCGAGACGACACGCTCTGGGCGGTGGTGGCCTCGATCGGGCGCACCCACCGCGTCGCCGAAATATTCCCCAACCGACAGGCCGCGATGGCGGACCGAGCGTGGCGGGAACAGCAGGTTATGGCTTATGCGGGGTTTCTGAGTAGGTCCCGGCAGCCGGCGCCCAACTACAGCATCCGGCCGATCAGGCGAGCGGAGTTGCCGCGGTCGTGGCGGCCGCTTCCCGCGCTAGGGTTCCTGCACGGGAAGCTGATGTAGTCAGCGGTCCGCTCTCTCGTCACCCCCGGGGCTTGACCCGAGGGTAACGTTGAGGGGCGAAGGCTACCCGTCTTCGCGCATGTCCTTGAACACCTCGACCGCGGTCAGCATGGCCTCGCGGACCAGCGGGGCACCGACGTAGCCGGCGAGGTGCAGCAACGCCTCGGACAATTCGTCCTCGGTCCAGCCTTGATTGCGGGCGAAGCGCAGGTGCAGCACTAGCTCGGGCGCACGGCCCGTCGCGGCGTCGGAGATCACGCAGATCATCGCGCGCGTCTTCAGGTCCAGGCCCGGCCGGGTCCACAGCGTGCCGAAGATGCATTCCTGCGTCACTTCGGCGAATTTCTGCATGATTGGGTCTTGGTAGACGGAGCTGTCCAGTTTGGCGGCATACGCCTCGCCCATCAGCTTGCGGCGCATCGCCTGTCCCCGGGCGCGGCGGTTGTCTTCAGCCATATTCGCTTCTTCCCTTCGGTTTAGAGTTCGACCACCACGTAGTCGTTCTCGATGGTGATGGGCACAGTTTCCGCCACGAAGGGGCCTTTGGCCAGAGCCTCACCGGGGACAATCGTCACGGGGTAGGTGCGGGCTTTGACGCTTTCCGGGTGGCACCAGGATTGGCCGGTTTTGATGTCGAACTCCCAGCCGTGCCAGGGGCAGCGCAGCATTTCGCCGACACGGGTCAGGCGATACTCGCCGGGGCGGTCGGATTCGAAGCGGCCGGTGATCTGGCCCCAGCACAAAGCCGCGCCCTCATGCGGGCAGCGGTCGATCAGCGCGTAGTGCTCGCCGTTCACGTTGAATATGCCAATCGGCCGTCCCGCGACGGTGACGGCTTTGCAGGTTCCCGGCGCGATTTCGCCGACGGTCGCGACGACATGACGCGCCATGGGGTCAGGTCAGGCCGTAGAAGGACATGGCGTTGTCGCGGAACAGCATTTGTTTCTCCGCCGCCGGGATGGGGACCTTGATGGCGTAGCGGGGGTCGTCCTGATCCCAGTGCGGGTAGTCGGTGGAGAACATGATGCGGTCCCAGCCGATCCATTCCATGGTCGTGAGCAGGTCTGCCGGCTGTTCCGGTTC
The DNA here is from genome assembly GCA_903924985.1 of uncultured Acetobacteraceae bacterium. Classification (GTDB taxonomy): domain Bacteria; phylum Pseudomonadota; class Alphaproteobacteria; order Acetobacterales; family Acetobacteraceae; genus Rhodopila. The sequence continues at coordinate 26,630 of CAIYDT010000205.1, read as the reverse complement.
CTCGATCGGCTGGGTGGTGACCCAGATGTGGTCGCGGATGTATTCCGACGGGAGTTTTTTCAAATGCGGCACTTCGTTCCGAAGACGTTTGTATTGCTTGTCGAGACGCCAGGTCAGGGATGGCAGCCAGGCGAAGCCGCCTTCCACCAGGGCGACTTTCAGGTTGGGGATGTGTTCGAACACGCCCTCGATCACCAAAGAGGTGACCAGCGCTTCCTTGGACTGCGGGTAGGACGGGTGTTCTTCATGGTAGAAGGACGGCCAGCCGCCGCCGGTCGAGGGGTGGCCGGAGGCGCCGCCCAGATGCAGCGCGATGGGAAAACCGTTGGCGGCGCAGGCCTCCAGGATGGGCCAGTAGCGACGGCGGCCGAGGGGCTCCAGGCCGCGTGGCGGGATCATCACCTGAGCGAAACGGCGGTCGCCGGCGCGTTTCTCGATCTCCTCGATCGCGGCTTCGGTATATTCGGTGTTGACCTGCACCGACGCTTTCAACCGAGGCTCGGCGTCGCACCAAACCTGCACCTGCCAGTCGTTGGCGGCGGTGCACATGGCAGCACCGAATTCGACGTTCCGCTCCCCCAGGCCGCTGCCCACCAGCGGCATCATCATGCCGTAGGCGACGCCGAATTTGTCCAGCAACTGTTCGCGCATCATTTTCAGGTCGGAGCCCGGCATGCCGCCGCCCTCGGGCCAGGAATCCATGCGCTGACCAACGCCCGGCGACATGCGTGGGTAGTTGGGCGCGCCGGAGAAGGTGGTGCGGGACCGAGCGCCGATCGACATCCGCAGGTCCCGCCAGCGTTGCGACAGGAACGGATCGAAGTCGGCCTGCGTCTTGGTGAACGGATGCACGTCGCAATCGACGAAGCCGAGGTTCGATTGCGCGGCGGTATCGGGCTGGCGGTCCGTGACGGCGACGTTCATGGGCGCTTCTCCGGTTTCAGAGGGACAGGCGACTATAGGTCTTCAACGCATTCTCGGTGAGGATTTTCCGCACCAGCGCGTCCGGCAGGCCATCGGGGATTGCGTCGTTGCCGTCGAAATGCCAGTGCGGGTAGTCGGTGGAGAACATCAGCATGTCGTCGCAGTTTATTTCCTCAATGATCTTCAACAGCTTGGCGTGGTCGGGCGGGCCATCGAACGGCTGAATGCTGAGGCGGATGTGTTCCCGAGCATAATCGGCGGGGGATTTGTCGAGCCAGGGGACCTCGGCCCGCACGCCGCGCCAGGTCTTGTTGGCGCGCCACATCCAGGACGGGAGCCAGGTGACGCCGGATTCCAGCAGCACGACCTTCAGGCGGGGGAACTCGGTGAATACACCCTCGGAGATCAGGGAGTTCAGCACGCCAGCGAAACCAGTGGACCAGGAGACGTAATCCTCCAGGTAATACGATGGCCAGCCGAGGTTGGTGGGCGGGTGCCGGTAGCTGCTGCCGGCATGCACGCCGATGGGGAGGTCGTGGGCGTCGGCGGCGCGATAGATCGGCCAGTTCAGGCGGCGCCCGAGGGGAATTTCCGCCATTTCCCACAGCAGCACCTGCACGAAGCGGGGATCGGCGGCGCATCGCTCGATTTCTTTGGCCGCCAGTTCGGGGCTGTGCTGCGGGACGACGATGGAGGCGCGGAGCCTGTCGTCCCTGTCCAGCCACTCATGCGCCACCCAGTCGTTGATCGCTCGGCAGAACGCGGCCGAGAGGTCCTCACTGAAGATCGCCGGCCCGCCGTGCAGGACGTTGCAAATGGCGAAACGAGGCTGAAAGGCGTCGAGGGCCTGGGTTTTCAGCATGTCAAAGTCGGAGCCGGGGAAACCCTTGGCCGGGCGCCAGTCGGGACGGCAGTTGATGGCGGCATTTGGCGGGAAGGCGGCGGCGTTGTAGTTGTCCCGTTCCAACCCCCGCATTTTGAGGTGCGCGCGCCAGTATTCGTCCATGTAGGGCAACAGAACGTGAGTCCCGGGCAGCGCCGGATGAATGTCGCAGTCGATCGCGCCTGAGGCGGGGATGGTCACTTTTGGGGGCTCCTCCGGGGAGGGAGGATAGGGCGGGACACCCAAGGACAGCAAGGACGCCAAGATGGAGGTGATCGCCGCACCGAAAACCGCTGCCTGATCCTTTTGAGGTGGCCGGGTTTATCGAGACAGCGTTTCGCCTCCGTTAAGTCGATCCTCTGCCGGTTGATGGTCTCGTTTGCCTCTGTTGGGGCAGCGCGCAGGGCGGGCGTAGCTCGACCGGAGCGGTGCCCCAACCGGAACTGGTGGGAGCCTGTCGGACGAAAGACGCTGGGTCAATCCGGGGTCCACGACCAAAACCTTGCCTCGGTGGCGGTGCGTGGCGTAAGAACGTACTATGAACAAAAATTATGCCGCGGCTTGCCGCCGCCCGTCCCTCGCCTCGGCTACCAGAGCCACCAGCACCCCCACGATCGCCTGCCCGGTCCTGCCGGCGGTGGTAAGCAATCCGCGGAGACCTCCATACAACGTGAGCCCCTGCCGAAACCCGACCCGGGCCACCGCGCAACGGCAGTCCCCATGCCGCGCGTCGGTGCCGGTGCTGGCCGGGAGGATCGGGGGGCGGCGCTCAGACGCCCTTGCGCCGTGAGGCGATGCCGAATCCATCGCGGGCCACATAAATCGTGCGTCGTAAACGATTCGTTAACTTTTTCCCGCCATGCTGGCCGAGCCGCGAGGAACCGAACGCCGAAAATCGGTGGGCGGGCGTGGCGCCCCCAGTGCGTGCGCGGGTCGGCAAAAGGCCAACCGGCGCCAGACTGAAAGGTCACACGATCATGGTGCATTTCGCTCGTCCGCGTCCCCGGCCCGTGCCAATGGTACTGGCTGGTGCCTTGCTGCTTTCCCTCGGCGGCTGCGTCGCCGCGCCCCTCGGGCAACTGGCCTATCAGGCCGTCACGGCGCCCGCCAAACCATGCCCGACGGAAGGCGACTCCAGCGGCTGTGGATCGTCCGGGCTGTCGTCGATGTGGGACGGGCTGAAAGGGGGCTTGTCAGGCCGGTGAAGGGGGAGGCCGAGTGCGCGGGACGGTGGTGGAGCTGAGGGGAATCGAACCCCTGACCTCCTCATTGCGAACGAGGCGCTCTCCCAACTGAGCTACAGCCCCATCCCGCGCGTAACGGCGGCCCCTGTTTCCAGGGGTCGTCGCAGGGCGCGGACAATGCTCATGAGGCCTTCGGAAGTCAAGCGCGGTTGGCCCGATTTTATGCCGCCTTGTGTGGGACATTGCGGGGAGCGGTGCCGGAAGCTAGCTTCCGCACCGGCTTCGGAGTCCCGGCATGCTCACCATCCTGTTCAATCTGCTGTTTTTCGTCATCAATCTGTACACTTGGTTGATCATTGGGGCCGTGATCTACAGCCTGCTGGGCTCGTTCGGCGTGCTGGACATGCGGAACCGGGTGGTCTGGACGATCGGGGACTTTCTGGCCCGAGCCACCGAACCGGTGTTGCAGCCGGTGCGGCGGATGATGCCGAATTTCGGCGCCATCGACCTGAGCCCCATGGTGGTGCTGGCACTGATCCAATTGGTCATCGTGCCACTGCTGGCGCGTTTGCAGGCCGCGATCACGACCGGCCTATGGCAGACGCTGGTCCTCTGATCCCGGTTTGGCGGCCGATCGCTGGGGGCATCTCGGTTGCGGTGAAGGTGCAGCCCAAGGCGCGACGCCCCGGCGTTCAGGGCACCGTGCCGTCGGCCGATGGCCCTCGGCTGCGCGTCGGCGTTAGTGAAGCGGCGGAAGACGGCAAGGCCAACAAGGCGGCCTGCGCGATCCTGGCGCGCGCTTTTGGCGTTTCCCCTGGCGCGGTGAGCGTCGTAATCGGCGCCTCCAACCGAGAGAAGGTCATACACGTGGCGGGCGATCCCGAAATCCTGGCGGCGAGGTTGGTCTCCCTGTGACCGCGCGCATGATCGACGGCAAGGCGGTCGCGGCCAAGCTTCGGGCCACTGTCGCGGTTCGGGTCGCGTCCCTGCGTTTCACCCCCGGTCTGGCCGTTATTCTGGTGGGGGACGACCCCGCGAGCGCGGTCTATGTGCGCAGCAAGGACCGAGCGGCGAAGGAGGCCGGGATCGCCGCCCGAACCATCCGTATGCCGGCCGACACGCCGGAGGTGCTGCTGCTGGCCGAGATCGCCCGCCTGAACGCCGATCCGGATACTGACGGCATCCTCGTGCAACTGCCCCTGCCGCCGCACATCGACGCCGTGGCAGTGATCGAGGCGATCGACCCGGCCAAGGACGTGGACGGATTCCACCCGCTGAACGTCGGCGCCCTGGCGAGCGGCCGCCCGGCATTGGTGCCCTGCACCCCCGCCGGCGTGATGAAGTTGCTGCACCATGCCGGGGTGCAATTGTCTGGCGCGCGGGCACTGGTGCTCGGCCGTTCCTCCATCGTGGGGCGCCCGATGGCGCTATTGCTGTTGGCCGCCGATGCGACGGTGACCATCGCCCATTCCCGCACCCGCGATTTGGCGGGGGAATGCCGGCGGGCGGAGGTGTTGATCGCGGCCACGGGCCGGCCGGAGATGGTGCGGGGGGACTGGATCGGGGAGGGCGCGACGGTGATCGACGTCGGCATCGACCGCTTGCCGGACGGGCGGCTGGTGGGGGATGTGGCCTACGCGGAGTGCGCCGAACGGGCTGGCGCCATCACACCCGTGCCCGGTGGAGTCGGCCCGATGACCATTGCTTGCCTGCTGGAAAACACCGTTGAGGCAGCCGTTCGGCGGCGCGGGGGCTGATCAGAAGTCGGTGCAGCGGCCCTTGTGTTCCCAATCGCCATAGCGGGTCGGCTCCGGCCCTTTGGTGCCGCCGATTTCCTTGGGCATCGGCTTCTGAACTGCCGGCTTCGGCGCCTCTGTCTGTTCGGTCTTCTGCTCGGTCATCTCGCGTGCTTTCTCAGCTGCCACCGCGTTTGGGAGCCAATGTGTTCCAAGTGGAGGCCGGCGGGGGTGGGCCGGCATCGGGGTTCCAGTGGCCGGACTTTTTCAGCGCCTCGGCCACTTCCTTGGGCATGTAGGTCTCGTCGTGTTTCGCCAGCACCTCCGACGCGCGGAAGCTGCCGTCTTGTTGCAGCGTGCCTAGGGTGACGACGCCCTGCCCCTCCCGGAACAGGTCGGGCAGAATGCCGGCATACTTGACCGTCACGGCGCTGTTGCCGTCGGTCACCTTGAAGGTGGCCCCCCCGGTGCCGCGCTGCACGCTGCCCTGCTCCACCAGCCCGCCGAGGCGGACGGTGCGGCCGCTGGCCCCTTTCACCGCCACGTCGGACGGGGAGACGAAGAATACCAGATTGTCGCTGAACGCCGTCAGCGTCAGAGCGGCGGCGGAGCCTAGCCCGATGCCGCAGGCCAACAGCACGTAAAGACGGCGGCGCTTACGGGTCATGTGCGCTGCCCCCTCGGGCCTGTCCTCGGGCTCTCGACCCGAGGATCGATGGCGGCCAGCTTACGCCGGGCAGCCGCTACCCGCTGAAACGCGGCCATGGCGTATCCGACGGGGAGCAAAATGCCTAACGCGTAGGCGGTGGCGATAAAGGGTAGGTGGGTCATGCGCCGTTGTCCGATGCAGCCCGAGCCATCAACAATCCCCGAATCCGCCGCTCCATCACCGCCGCTCGGGTGCGGGTGACGACGATGGCGGCAAAGCACAGCGTGTAACCAATGGCGGTGATCAGCAGCGGCCAGAGCATGTCCAGCGCCATGCTCGGAGCCCCGGTCAGGCTGATGGAGGCCGGCTGATGCAGCGTGTTCCACCAGTCCACGCTGAACTTGATGATCGGGAGATTCACCACGCCGACCAGCGCCAGGATGGCACCGGCGCGGTAGCCCCGGGTCGGATCGTCGAACGCCCGCACCAGCGCGACGTGGCCGATATAAAGAAAGAACAGCACCAGCACCGAGGTCAGACGGGCATCCCAAACCCACCAGGCGCCCCACATGGGCTTGCCCCACAGGCTGCCGGTGGCCAGGCACAGCGCGGTGAACCCCGCCCCGACCGGGCTGATTTCCGCGGCGGCGAGGTCCGCCAGCGGGTGCCGCCAAACCAGCGATAGCACCGAACACATGGCCAACCCCGTATAGCCGGCGGAGGCCAGCCAAGCGGAAGGCACATGCACGTACATGATCCGCACCGCGTCCCCCTGCTGCCAGTCGGCTGGGGCAAGGAACAGGCCCCAACCCAGGCCGACAACGGTCAGCACGATCGCGCCCACCGTCAGGTACGGCAGCACCGCGCCCGACAGGCGCAGGAACTGGCCGGGATTGGCGAAGCGGTGCAGCGACCGGGTTGAAGAGGAACTCACGAGCGCATCCTAACCGATCGCGCGCCCAGTTTGAAGCGGCCGCGCATTGCCGTAATGTGGGGCGAACATCCTATGCGGAAAGTCCATGGCACAATACTGGCTGGTGAAATCCGAACCCGAAGCGTTCTCCTGGGATCAGCAGGTGGCGAACGGCGTGGAGCCGTGGACCGGCGTGCGAAACCACATGGCGAAGAACAACCTGAAAGCCATGAAGCAGGGCGATCTGGCATTTTTCTACCACTCCAACGTCGGCAAGGAGATCGTCGGCGTCGTGGAAGTGGCGAAGGAGGCATATCCGGACCCGACGGCCGAGTCGGGCGATTGGGTGTGCGTGGACATGCGGGCAGTAAAACCGGTGCCGAAGCCCGTTACATTGACCTCTATCAAGGCCGACCCCTCGTTGGCCGACATCGCCCTGGTGCGCCAGTCGCGGCTGTCAGTCATGTCGATTTCACCCGAACACTGGGACCGGCTGTGCCGGATGGGCGAATGCGAACACTGATAGACGAAGAAGTACGGGCGCTATGCAAGCCGGAGGAGATCCCCGATGGCGACGCGGTCGGTTTCCCCCCGGCCCCCGGGGGATTCACCGGCCTGATGGCCGTGCGGCAGGGGGACAAGGTGATCGTTTACCTCAATTCCTGCCCGCACATCGGCACGCCGTTGGACTGGATGCCCAACCGCTTCATGTCCAACGACAAGCAGTTTATTATTTGTGCCACCCACGGGGCGGAGTTCGCGGTATCGAACGGTGAGTGCCTGAAAGGCCCTTGCAAGGGCGATTATCTGGAAACCATCGCGCACGAGATGCGCGATGGTATCATCTGTGTGCCGGCCAACGCTGGGCTGTAAATCGCAAGAACGGAAGGAACCTAGACCATGTCCGAAACCCACCATCACGAAGGCCAGGTCTTTCCCGTCCGCGCCGAGGTCGCCGCCCACGCGCATGTCAGCCACGCGCGCTACCAGACAATGTTCGATCACGCCGCCCGCGACCCCAACGGCTTCTGGGCCGAGGAATCCAAGCGCATCGCCTGGATAAAGGCGCCGACACGGATAAAAAACACCAGCTTCACCGGTGACGTCTCGATCAAGTGGTTCGAGGACGGGACGCTGAATGCCTCCGCCAACTGCCTCGACCGGCATCTGGCGACGCGTGGCGACCAGACGGCGATCATCTGGGAAAGCGACGACCCCAACGTCAGCAAGCACGTCACCTACCGGGAGCTGCATGAGCAGGTCTGCCGTCTGGCCAACGTCATGAAGGGCCTGGGCGTGCAGAAGGGCGACGTGGTAACGATCTATTTGCCCATGGTGGTGGAAGCCGCCGTCGCGATGCTGGCCTGCGCGCGCATTGGCGCCATCCACTCCGTCGTGTTCGGCGGCTTCTCCCCCGACAGCCTGGCCAACCGCATCCAGGATTGCGGCTCCACGATGTTGATCACGGCCGACGAAGGCCGGCGCGGCGGGCGCAAGGTGCCGTTGAAGGTCAACGCCGACGCGGCGCTGGAAACGTGCCCCAGCGTGAAGAACGTTATCGTGGTGCGGGTGACCGGCGGCGACATCGCCATGAAATCCGGCCGCGACCACGAATACGCCGCACTGTGCGCGGCTGTTTCGGCCGACTGCCGCCCGGCGGAGCAAAATGCCGAGGACCCACTGTTCATTCTGTATACCTCGGGCAGCACCGGCAAACCCAAGGGCGTGCTGCACACCACCGGCGGCTACATGGTGTGGGCCAGCTACACCCATGAAATCGTGTTCGATTACCACAAAGGCGACGTCTACTGGTGCACCGCCGACGTGGGCTGGGTGACGGGCCATACCTACATTCTGTATGGCCCCCTGGCGAACGGCGCGACCACCGTCATGTTCGAGGGCGTGCCCAACTACCCCGACAGCTCCCGCTTCTGGCAGGTGGTGGACAAGCACAAGGTGAACATCTTCTACACCGCCCCGACCGCCATCCGGGCGTTGATGCGGGACGGGGAAGGGCCGGTGAAAAAGACCTCCCGCGCCTCCCTGCGCCTGCTCGGCAGCGTCGGCGAGCCGATCAACCCCGAGGCTTGGCTGTGGTACGAACGGGTGGTGGGCGATCACCGCTGCCCCATCGTCGATACCTGGTGGCAGACCGAAACCGGCGGCATCCTTATTTCCCCATTGCCCGGCGCCACGGCATTGAAGCCCGGCTCCGCCACGCGACCGCTGCCCGGCGTCAAGCCGTTGATCGTCGATGGCGAGGGCCATGAACTGCACGGCGCCACCGAGGGGAATCTGTGCCTCGGCGATGCCTGGCCCGGCATGATGCGCACCGTCTATGGCGATCATGAGCGGTTCATACAGACGTACTTCTCCACCTTCCCGGGCCTGTACTTCACCGGCGACGGCGCCCGCCGCGATGCGGACGGGTACTACTGGATCACCGGCCGGGTGGACGACGTCATCAACGTCTCCGGCCACCGCATGGGCACGGCGGAGGTCGAAAGCGCCCTGGTCGCGCACCCGAAAGTGGCCGAGGCCGCGGTGGTCGGCTTCCCCCACGATATCAAGGGCCAGGGCATCTACGCCTACGTCACCCTGAACCTGGGCGAGGAGCCGACCGAGGCGTTGCGCAAGGAACTGGTCGCCTGGGTGCGGAAAGAAATCGGACCCATCGCCTCCCCCGACGCGATCCAGTGGGCGCCCGGACTGCCGAAGACCCGCTCAGGCAAGATCATGCGCCGCATCCTGCGCAAGATCGCGGCCAATGAGACCGACAGCCTGGGGGATACGTCCACGCTGGCCGATCCGGCGGTGGTGACGGAACTGGTGGAGAACCGGATCGGATAGCAGAAGGGAGCCACGCACATGCCGCCGCTCGATAAAGTCTATGACTACAGCCAATATGGTGGGTTGAAAGTCGAGAAGCAGGACAAGGTGATGACCATCACCTTGAACGCCCCGGAAGCCATGAACGCCTTCTCGGCCGAGATGCACTACTCCATGTCGCGTATCTGGGAGGATGTGCAGGACGACCCCGAAGTGAACGTCGTCGTGCTGACCGGCGCGGGCCGGGCATTCTCCGCTGGCGGCAATGTCATCGCCATGCAGCAGAAGATCGACCGGCCCGAACTCTGGGATGCCACCAGCCTACCCGAAGCCAAGCGCATCATTTTCCGCATGCTGGAGTGCGACAAGCCGATCATTGCTCGGGTCAACGGCCACGCGGTCGGTTTGGGCGCGACGGTGGCGCTGATGTGCGACATCATTATCGCCGCCGATACCGCCAAGATCGGCGACCCGCACGTCAATGCGGGCCTCGTCGCGGGCGATGGCGGGTCGTTGATCTGGCCGCAACTGATCGGTTTCGCCCGAGCCAAGGAGTACCTTTTCACCGGCGATCTTATGACGGCTGCCGAGGCGTACCGCATCGGGCTGATCAACCACGTCGTTCCCCCCGAGGAACTCGACGACAAGGTCTACACCCTGGCTCGGCGTTTGGCGGCGGGCGCGATGAAGTCGATTCGCTGGACCAAGCAGGTGATCAACATCCCACTGAGGCAGATCGCGCATTCGACAATGGATCTGAGCCTCAGTTTGGAAACCCAATCCAACCTGTCGAAGGACCACCAGGAAGCGGTTTCGGCCTTCGCCGCCAAGCGCCGGCCGAATTTCACGGGCGAATAGGTGGCGGGCGCCTTTTCGCACGATGCGCTGCTACTGATCGGGCACGGATCGACTCGCTACCCCGATGCGGGCCGGATGTTGCATGTCCATGCGGATTCGTTGCGTTGCGAATTCGCGGACGTCGGTGTTGGGTTGCTGAACGGCACACCCTCCGCCGCTGAGGCCCTGGCCGCTTTGGGTTCTCGTACCACCCATGTCGTCCCTTTCTTCATGGAGGACGGCTATTTCACCCGCATCGCGGTGCCAAGGGCGCTGGTAGGGGGGGGCAACCTGCGCTTCCACCCCCCCATCGGCACCCATCCCGGGATGGCCGGATTGATCGAGTCCCGGATCGACCGAGTCCTGGCTGGTCGGGGACCGGCAGAGATCATTCTGGTCGGCCACGGCTCCGCGAGGTCCCCCGGCCGGAGAACGGCGTTGCACGATCACGCCGAACGCCTGGGCGCTCGGGTGGCATTCCTGGAGGAAGCCCCGTTACTCGCCGACGCCCTGACCGATGCGCAAGGTCCTTTGGTCGCGGTGCTCGGCATCTTCGCGGGAGAGGGCGGCCACGTCCGTGACGATCTGCCCGCGCTGATCGCCGCCGCTCGGGATCGGCTGGGGGATGGGTTGGTAGACCTGGGGTCAGTGGGGGATGAAGCTGGTTTGGCAGCGCTGATTTTGGACCAAGTGGTACGGACGCGGACTTGAAACGTCATCTATTTTGGAAAAACACCCCGAACGATCTTATCGTAAATCAAAGTTACGAAGATTATTGTTGCGAACCGAAGGCTAATCAACGCGATCATGGTTCCTACGAATCTGTGGTCTAAAACCCTCGGGAAGAAGGTGTCTCCCCAGTCGTACCGCCAGATTTAACCATTACCCAACCGTCACGCAAACATTCCCGAACCCATCCACCTCGGCCCTCGCCCCATGCGGCACCAGGCACGTAGCGTCGTATTCCTGCACGATCAGCGGCCCAGCCCGAGGCCCCGCCGCCAAGCCGGCCCGATCCACCACCGGCGTCTCCGTCCACAAGCTGCTTGGGAACCAGGCACGCCGGCTCGCCGGCCCCGCCGAAGCCATTGGCGGAATCCGTTCCGGCAGTCGCGGCCGCTCCGCCAATCCGCGGGTAATTACCGACAGCCCAGTCAACTCCACAGGCTCCGACGCTGGCGCCCGGAATCCGTAAGTCCGTTCATGCTCGACGCCGAATGCCTCGGCGATCGCGGCCGGGGTCACCGCGCCCACCAACGGCACCTCGATCTCGCTCGACTGCCCGACATACCGGGCCAACGCCGCACGCCGAACCTCCTGGCGGGCCGCCGAGAACCCGTCCCGCGCCAACTGCGCCGCGCCAGCCAGTTCGAGTTCGGTCAACACGGCGGCGATGCGGGATCCATCCGCCGCATCCAGCCGGGTCCGCAAGCTGCGCACCCCGTGATGTTCCGCATCCGCCACTAACAATCCGAACGCGCTGAACACGCCTGGCAGCGGCGGAATGATCACGCGCGCGATGCCCAACTCCCTCGCGATCCCGGCCGCGAACAGCGGACCGTTGCCCCCAAACGCCAGCAGCGCGAATTGCCGCGGATCCCGCCCCCGCTCCACCGACACCGCGCGAATCGCCCGCATCATGGTGGCCGAGGCCAAACGCAGCATCCCGAACGCCGCGTCCTCGACCGAACACCCCATCGGCCGCGCCAAATCCCGTTCCACGGCAGCCCGCGCAGCGTCCAGGTCGAGCTTCATCGCCCCGCCAACCAACCCGCCGGGATCGAGATATCCCAGTACCAGATTGCAATCGGTGATGGTTGGCGACACCCCGCCGCGCCCGTAACAAACTGGCCCCGGATCGGCCCCGGCGCTGATCGGCCCCACTTTCGGCGCGCCAGCCGCGTCCAACCGGCAGATCGAGCCGCCGCCGGCCCCGACCTCCGCCAGATCGATTGCCGGCAATTTCAGCATGTAGCCCGCGCCGACCAACAGCCGGGACCCGACCATGACGCCGCCGCCGACCTCGATGGCCTCGGACCGTAGCACCTCGGCGTTTTCGACCAGCCCGGCCTTGGCGGTCGTTCCGCCCATGTCGAACGTGATGATGCGCGGCTCGTTCAAGCGCCGAGCCAAAGCGGCACCGCCGACCACGCCGGCGGCGGGGCCGGATTCGATGATATGGGCCGGCACGGCGGCGGCGAACGCGGCCGAGGCCAACCCGCCGTTGGACTGCATCAATTGCAACGGCGCCCCGATCCCCAAAGCACGCAAACGGGCGTCCAGCGCGGTGATGTAGGCGCGCACCACTGGTTGCACATAAGCATTGATGACGGTGGTGGACGTGCGGGGATACTCCTTGATTTCCGGCAATATCTCGCTGCTGATGGAAATCGCCACATCCGGCAGTGCTGCTCGCACGGCAGCGGCGATGGCTTGTTCGTGCGCGGAATTGGCATAGCTGTGCAGCAGGCAGATCGCCAATCCATGGACGTGCTCGCGACGCAGCACCTCAATCGCGGCAGCGACGCTGTCCATGTCGAGCGCCTCGGAGACCGTTCCATCCGGCCGCATCTTCTCCGTCACTTCCAGGCGCAACCGCCGCTCCACCAGCGCGCGCGGCTTGGTCCAGGTGATGTCGTACAGCACCGGCATCCGCAGGTCGCGGATTTCCAGGATGTCGCGGAAGCCGCGTGTGGTGATCAAAGCGGTGCGGGCGCCCTTGCCCTCCAGCACGGTGTTCGATCCGACTGTGGTCGCGTGCAGGACGTCTGTGACCGTGCCGGATTCCTCGGCCAGCAGCGCGGACAAACCGACGACGATACCCTCACCGTAGTCGTGCGGGGTGGAGGCGGTTTTGCGCGTCACCACCCGCCCGTCGCCCGTGATGGCCACGAGGTCCGTGAAGGTTCCGCCGATGTCGATGCCGATGCGTAGGGTCATGCCGCGACGGTACAAGCCGCACCCACCCCGCGCAAGTTGACCCAACGCCGCATCTGCCGTCTTCTCCCCCCGAATACACGAAAAGGGGAGACGCACCATGACCAATCAATTCCAGTTCGGCCTGGTGGTCCGAGGCCAGGCTGAAGAGGGCGAGGATATCTCCCGCCGTTTCCAGGAAACCCTCGCCTTCGTGCGGCTGGCCGACCGGCTCGGCTACAACTCCGTCACCAAAACCGCGCACTACAGCGCGCATCCGTTCCAGATGCTGCAACTCGTCCCCATGCTGGCGCGCTTCGCGGCGGAGGCGCCGAACATGCGCTTGAACGCCGGCGTGCTGCTGCTGCCGCTGCTCTCCCCCCTGCATGTGGCCGAGGAATTCGCCACGTTGGACGTCATCACCGGCGGCAAGATCATCTTGGGCGTCGGCCTCGGATACCGCGACGTGGAGTTCAAGGCCTTCGGCGTCCCCCGCAACCAGCGTGCCAAGCGGTTCGAGGCCAATCTGACCGCCATCAAGCGCCTGTGGAGCGAACAGACGGTGACGATGAAGACCCCGTATTTCGAACTGGAGGAGGCATCGTGCAGCCCGCACCCGATCCAGAAGCCGCATCCCCCTATCTGGATCGGCGCCAACGCCGACGCTGCCGTCGAGCGCGCCGCCAGGATGGGCGACTGCTGGTATATCGGGCCGGCGGTCGAGATCGGCGCACTGCAACGGCAGATGGACCTGTACAAGCGAGCCCTGGATGCGGCCGGCAAGCCGTTCCCCGAGGAGCTTCCGATGCGCCGGGAGGTGTTTGTCGCAAAAACCCGGGAGGAAGCCATCCGCCTGTGCGCCCCGTATCTCGGTGCAAAATACAAAGCCTACCACTCCTGGCATCAGGAAATGCCGGAAGGCGACCGAGGCCTGGGTCAATCGTTCGAGGATTTGATCAAGGACCGGTTCCTCATCGGCTCCCCCGATGAGGTCGCGGAGCAAATTCTCGATGCCCGCAAGCGGGTCGGCATGAACCATATCGTCATGAGCACGGAATGGGCCGGCATGCCGGAGAGTCTGGCGATCGAGACGATGGAAATGATCGCGAAAGAGGTGTTTCCGCGGGTGCGTCAGGGGCTGTAACGCGGACTGGCCGGTTCTTTAACCGTCACCCTCGGGTCTTCGCCCGAGGATGACGGTAGGTGCGGGGATTACGCCGCCGGCTCCCAGGCCACATCCGGCAACGGCGCCCGCTCAACCCGTAGCCGCGCCCGCAACGCTTCCGTCGCTACAACATCCACCATGGGCGGGTCCCCCGCCGCCACCACGCCATAATCCCGCGCGGCGCCTTCGGTCGTCACCAACTCATCGCGTAAATCCCGAGCAACAGCGTCCAGCTCGCGGTCCAGCGCCGGGCCCCAGCCGCCGGCGCCGGGCAATTCGTGCCGGAAAATCTTCCCCTTTTTCAGCGTCATCGTGATCTTGGCATGCAGCTTTTCCTCGGTGTTCAGACCGGGGTCCATCACGTTCAGTCCGGGCATGCCCGGCCCTCCGCCATAAAGACCATAAGGACGGAAGGCCTGCCGGTCGGCGCGCACCTGCAAAATCCCCTCGTCTGCCAGCATCCGCCATGTCTTACGCTGCGACATGCCGCCGCGGAACTTGCCCGCCCCGCCGGTATCCGGAACGAATTCGTAGTCCAGCACCTCCAGCGGGTTCTCAGCCTCGATCACCTCCACCGAGAAACTGGCCATGTTGGCGAACATGGTGGTGTTGCCGTCCAGCCCATCCGCCCAGGGCCGGCCACCCCAGGCGCCTGAGATGAAATCGACATAGATGAACGGTTTCAGGTCTTTATCGTAACCGCCGATCGTCAGCCCGGTATTGCCACCGTCCGACGCAGCGAACACCTTGTCTGGGTATAGCTGGGCCAAGGCTCCGAACGCGCAGTCCGTGCCGCGAAATCCTGTCAATCCACGCGCGGCGCAGGCCGCCGGCAGCTTGCCATGCGTGATCGTCCCGGCCGGCGCGATGACCTTAATCGCCCGGAACACGCCATCGTTGTTCGGCATGTTGATCGACAGTACCGACTTCACCGCCGTGTAGCTCATCGCCTGCGTGTAGCTGAGTGTATTATTGATCGCGCCCTTCACCTGCGGGGCGCTGCCGGTCCAGTCGACCTCCATCGTATCGCCGCGCTTGCGGATGGTGCAGACCAGCTTGATGGGCACGCCCACGTCGATCTGATCGTCGTCGATCCAGTCGGTGAATGTCGCCTCCCCGTCCGGCAGCTCCAGCAAGCAGTGCCGCGTCAGCCGTTCGGAGTAATCCATCATCGCGACCATTAATTCCCGGACTCCATCGGCGCCATACCGCGATGCCAGGTCGGTCATGCCCCGGGCCGCGATCTCGCAGGCCGCGAGCTGGGAGCGCAAATCCCCGAACACCCGGCCGGGCATGCGCACGTTGCGCTCGATCATCCGGAACAAGGTACTGTTGGCGACGCCCTTCTCGTACAGTTTCAGCGGCGGAATCCGCAGCCCCTCGGCGTAGATTTCCGTGCTGTCCGAGGCATTCGACCCCGGCACCCGCCCGCCCACATCGGTGTGGTGACAAATCGTCGCGGCGTAGGCCACCACGCGCCCATCCGCGAACAGAGGCTTGAACACGAAAATGTCCGGCAAATGCATCCCGCCATCGTACGGGTCGTTATTGATAAATATATCGCCCTCGGAAATATCGTCCCCGAAGGCGGCCAGCACCGCCTTCAGCGACACGGGGATGGAGGCCAAGTGCCCCGGCAGGCTCAGCCCCTGCGCCACCAGCCGCCCTTCGGCGTCGCAGATCGCCGCGCTGTAATCCATGATGTTCTTCAGCACCCCGGAATAGGCGGTGCGGTAGATGGTCAGCACCATCTCGTCCCCGAGGGCCGAGATCGCGTTGCGGAAGAGCTCTTCAGTGATAGGATCGGGCATGGGTGCTCGGCTAAATAAGGACACGCCATCCGACCACCGAAGCACCCCAATGGCAACCGTCTCCGGGAGTTCTTGTGCCACCTATCGCCCGTGCCTTTGCTCTGCTCGTTCTGGCTGTCCTGACCACCTGTGGGCCTCCGCCGCCCTCGGCGGACGAGCTGTATCGGCAAGATCAAATCCGACAGGGGAAAGTCGCGCCACCGGGCGGGGTCGCGGCAGGCTGCGAACCAACCGCGATCGCCCGCTTGCCGATCGAAGTACGCGGCCAATTGTTGACCGTCCCGGTCAGCATCAACGGCCGGGAAATCCGGCTAATCGTCGATAGCGGCGCCGAACGCACCTCAATTTCGGAGACCGCGGCGGGCCGGCTGCATCTGCCCCGTGACATGAGCCGGATCCGCTCCTCCACCGGCCTCGGCGGCACCATCGTCAGTGCCGATGCCGTCGTGTCCAACTTCACGCTCGGCAATGTCCGCCTTCCGCCGATTGAACGTGTGGCAGTCGGTAAATTCGGATTCGACAACGACGCCGTTCCGCTGGCGGACGGGCTGCTGGGCGCCGACATCCTGCTGGCCTTCGACCTGGATATCGACGTCCCCGGCAAGGCCTTGACCATCTATCGCGTGCGCCGCTGCCTGAACAACCAGCCGCCCTGGCAGGAACCGTTCGTTGCCATCGACGGTGTCACGCAAAAAAAGGACCGACTGCTCATTCCCTTCCAGCTTGACGGCATGCGCGGTCAGGCCATCCTCGACACCGGGGCGTCCGCCACCACGATCGGCGTGCAAATGGCCAACCGCGTAGGGCTGACCGAGGAGAAAATGGCGCTGGACCGGAAAATCGTCCAGCGTGGCGCGGGCAGCGGGACCATGACATCGCATCTGCATTGGTTCCGCGAACTGCGGGTCGGTCCGGCGACGATTCAGGGCCTCATGCTCTCCGTATTGCCCACCGACGCCGGGGTGGGAGACGCCCTGATCGGGAGGGATTTCCTGGAAGGGCGCCGCGTGTGGCTATCCTTCCCCACCAAACAGGTCTTCGTATCGAAACTGGCGCACGAAATGAGGAACCAGCCATGATGAACATCCGCGTCGTCGGCGACCAAATCGGCGTCGAGGTCTCCGGCGTCGACGTCAAAAGCATCAGCGACGAGGATTTTGCCAAAATCTACCAGGCCTGGATCGACCATAACGTGCTGGTCGTCACCGGTCAGGAACTGACAATTCCCGAATTTCTGGCCTATAGTCGCCGTTTCGGCATCATCAAACCCCACCCCTCCAAATCGACTCGCCATCCGGACTACCCGGATATCACTCTGTTGGGCGTCAACAAATTCGGCCCAGATGGAAAATTGAACGAAACAATATACCGCCGTGGTGCCGAAGGTTGGCACACCGATGGCGCCTACGAAAAAATACCGTTCAAAGCGACGCAACTATATGCTCTGGCGATTCCCGACCGGGGCGGGGACACCTATTTCGCCTCCGGTTACGAAGCGTATGAGGCGCTGCCGCAACGCCTGAAAGACCAGCTGGAGGGCGTGGTTGGCGCCTTCACCTACGGCACCCCCGGCCTGCTGAACCCCGAGGATGAGGACTGGAAGCCCGCGCTGCATCCGATCATCCGGACCCATCGCGAAAGCGGCCGCAAATCCCTGTATTTCGACCGCCTGAAGATCGTTTGCCTGCAAGGCCTGGAAAAAACCGTGAGCGACGATCTGATCGCGGACCTAAAGGAACGCATGATCCAGCCGTACGGCCAGTACGTGCACAAATGGAGCGTCGGTGACATCGTGATCTGGGACAACCGCTGCTCCTATCACAAGGCCGCCGGGGATTACCCCCCCGAGCAGGACCGGATCCACTGGAGGGTGTCGATCAAGGATTGGGACGCGGCGTCAGTCCCGAATTGACGCCACGCCGCCGCCATGCCCCGATCGCGGTGGCGCGGGGCGGCGTTTATGGCTAAGGGTCAGCCGTGAACCGATCCATCCCGTTGCCTCCTGGGCCATCCATCGCGGTTGGGCATGGCCGTACCGCCATTCTCACCCCGGACGGCGAACTGCTGCTCATCCCCACGGCTGAGGCATCTTTGCTTCTTAAAGGCATGCCTCCGCCCCTGTTGGTGCATGCGCCCGCGACCTTCCGGCGTATGAATCTGCGGCCGGGCCCCGCGTTCGACCTTCTCGAATTGTTCGCATTCGTCCATCCGGCTCGCGCCGCTGCCCCGACGGCGCGCGGTCTCGCGCTCGCGTTGGAGCATCCATATAGGGACACCGGCCTGGATGCGGAGGCAGTCCTGCTGGCGGACCTCGCGGCGGCGATGCTCAACCATTTACGTCAGGCGCGCGATACCCTGTTGAACCGCGATGCGGCCGGGCTGGCTGCCTACATGGGCAAGGCCGGCTGGGGCTGGGCACCCTACGTCAACGCGGCCCTCGGGCGGGAAGCCGCCGTCCCGTCGACGGAACCGCTGAAAATCTGGAAGCGTCTGCCGGAGTGGGAGGATGCCGCACCCCTTCCGCCACCGTCATCCTATCCGGTCACCGAGGCTGAAGCACGCGGCAGACTGGCGACGTTGCTGGGTCCCGGCGCTGAACAGCGTCCTGGACAAGGCGACTACGCCGGGGCGGTCACTGCCGCCTTCGCACCGCGCGAGGTCCGCGGGGACCCGCACGTCGTTCTGGCCGAGGCCGGAACCGGCACCGGCAAAACGTTGGGTTACCTGGCGCCGGCCAGTGTCTGGGCGGAAAAGAACCACGGTCCGGTCTGGATCAGCACATTCACCCGCCATCTCCAGCGGCAGATCGACGGGGAGGTCACCAGGTTGATCCCCGACATCACCGAACGCCGCAAGCGGGTTGTCGTGCGCAAGGGACGGGAAAACTACCTCTGCTTGTTGAATCTCGAAGACGCGGTCATGGGCGCGACAGGCGGCATGGCATTCTCTCAGGCCATTCTTCTGGGGCTGATCGCTCGCTGGGCCGTATCCAGCGCCGACGGCGACATTCAGGGCGGCGATCTCCCGGGTTGGTTAGGTGAGCTGCACGGCCAGGTCGTGATCGCGGCCCTCGCCGACCGGCGGGGGGAGTGCATCCACTCCGCATGCCCGCATTGGCGCCGGTGCTTCGTCGAGCATACCATCCGGCGCGCCAAGACCGCCGATTTGGTGGTCGCGAACCACGCGCTGGTGATGACCCAGGCGGCCTGGGGCGGCCTCGACGATAACGCGGTGCCGACCCGTTACGTGTTCGACGAAGGCCATCATCTGTTCGACGCAGCCGATTCCGCGTTTTCCGCCGTTCTTTCAGGCCTGGAAACAGCCGAACTGCGGCGTTGGCTGCTCGGCGCGGAGGGCGGTCGCTCCCGCGCCCGCGGCCTTCGCCGGCGGATCGAGGAACTGGTGGCCGGCCGGCCCAATCTGGAAACGCCGCTGGATGCGCTGCTGCAAGCCGCGCGCGCGCTGCCGGCCGGCGGTTGGCCGCAGCGGCTGACCGAGGAAGGACCGGAACTCACGGGCATCGAGCAGGCTCGCGCGAACCCAACCGAGGCGTTCCTGAAGCTGGTGCATCGCCAGGTGCTTGCTCGGGTTGGCAACGCGGACGAAGCACCAGGCCGGCCGGCGGCCTGGGGTGCGCTGGAATGCGATGTTTTTCCCGTTGGCGACAGCCTTGCGACAACGGCGAACACGCTGGCGCGGGCGCTTGGCCGCATCGCGGAACCCGCCGCCACCCTTTGCACCCGCCTGACCGCCCGCCTGGACGATGAAGCGGAAGATCTGGATGCCGCCACGCGGGTCCGGATCGAGGCCGTGTGCCGATCTTTGACCCGGCGGGCGCTCAATCCTTTGGCGGCGTGGCAAGGCATGCTGGGGGCGCTGACGGAAACCCCGTCCGAACCGGGGCAGCGCCCGGATCACATCCTGTTCCTGCGGATCGACCGCCGCGACGGGAACCGCGATGTGGATGTGGGGCTGCACCGCCATTGGCTCGATCCGACGGTTCCTTTCGCGGTGACCCTGGCGGCGCCCGCGCAGGGGCTGGTGGTCACATCCGCGACGTTGCGCGATTCCGGGGACGCCGATCTGGAGACCGCCTGGGCCGCCGCCGAGGCGCGGGTTGGGGCACAGCATTTGCCCTCGCCGGCCATTCGTACCGCGGTTTCCTCTCCGTTCGACTACGCGGCACAAACCCGAGCCTTCGTGGTCAGCGATGTGACCGGCGGCAACATCGATCAGTTGGCGGCGGCTTACCGCGCCCTGTTCCTGGCCGCCGGAGGGGGCGGCCTTGGCCTGTTCACCGCGATCCGGCGGCTTCGGGCCGTGCACGAGCGGATCGCGCCTGAACTGGAAGCGGCCGGGATTCCGCTGTTCGCGCAGCACGTCGATGCGATGGGCAATGCCACGCTGGTCGATATCTTCCGCACCGAGGAGGAAAGCTGTCTTCTCGGCACCGACGCCATGCGCGACGGGGTCGACGTACCTGGCCGCGCGCTCCGGCTGGTGGTATTCGAGAAAGTCCCCTGGCCGCGGCCCGACATTCTGCATCGCGAACGGCGGATTCATCTGTCTGGTGGCGATCCAAAGGGCTACGATGACCGCATCGCGCGGCTGCGTCTTCGTCAGGCATTCGGGCGGTTAATCCGCCGTTCCTCCGACCGGGGTGTTTTCGTGTTGCTCGACCGCCAAACTCCCAGCCGCATTCTGTCGGCCTTCCCGGCCGGCGTGACCGTGCAACGCCTCGGCCTTGCCCAGGCCGTTGCTCGGACTGCGGAGTTTCTGGCCGAGGCGCCGCCTTTCGACGCCACCTGAGGTTACCGATGCTCTTCCTGGCCGCCAGTATCGCGGGGCTTCCAGCGGTCGTACTCTTCAGCACGGCGGTCTTGGGTTGGGTTCAGCCATGGGCCGCTGCCGGGATCGGTGCCGTCGTGGTTGCGGTTGCGCTGGCTGTTGCCTCGATCGTACGGCGCGATCAGCTAGTCCTGTCGGAGATCGTCCGCCGGCTGGCTGGCGACGAATCCCAGGCCGCGCCGGCGAGTGGGATGGGCCCGATCATCCTGGAAGGGCTGGGGCGAGAGATCGATTCCCTTGCTCGCCGGGTCGCGCCCCGCGCGGCTCTGATGGAGCAGTTGCGCCGGGCGGATACGCTCATCCTGGAGAGGCTGCCCGATCCGCTGATTGTCCTGGCGGGGGATGGCGCGGTGCGGCGCGCCAATGAGGCGGCGCGTGCGGCTTATGGGGACGATATGGCGGCGGTGCTACGTCACCCAGACCTGCGAAGCGCGATCGACCGCACCTTTGCATCGGGGTCCGTGCAAACGGCGGAACTCACGTTGCCGGTGCCGGTGGAGCGCGACGTGCATGCCGTGGTCGTGCCGATGGACCCGCCGCTGGCGGACGGCGGCCGCGCCGTCGTCGTGCTGTCGGACCGCACGCGGGAACGGATGGTGGAGCGAATGCGTGCCGACTTCGTCGCCAACGTCAGCCATGAGCTGCGCACGCCGCTGACTTCGCTGATTGGGTTCATCGAGACGCTGCGAGGCCCTGCCGCCGACGATCCCCCCGCGCAGACGCGGTTCCTTGGGATCATGGCCGAGCAGGGGGCGCGGATGAATCGTCTGATCGACGATCTGCTGAGCCTGTCGCGGATCGAGCTGACGGAGCACCAGCCGCCGTCGGAGATGGTCGATTTGAGGGAGCTGATCGGCCGGCTGGTGGCGGGCTTCGAACCGCGGCTGGCGCAGCGGAATACGCACATCGACCTGCGCTTCGCCGAGGAACTGCCATTGGTTGCCGGCGATGCCGATCAGATCGCCCAGGTTATGCAGAACCTGCTGGACAATGCGATGAAATACGGTCGGGACGGCGGCACGATTGGGTTGGCGGTGGACCGAGCGCCGCCGGGTGGGCGCTGGCCGACGCGCGCGGGCTTGGTTATCGCGGTGACAGATCAAGGGGCCGGCATTCCGCGCGATCACATTCCCCGGCTCACCGAACGCTTCTACCGGGTGGACAAAGGGCGTTCTCGTGCGGTCGGAGGGACGGGTCTGGGGCTTGCGATCGTGAAGCACATCGTGAACCGGCATCGTGGGCAGCTGTCGATCGAGAGCGAGGTTGGGGTGGGGACCACGGTCAGCGTTTGGCTGCCTCTTGCCCAGACAGGTACTTCGAGCAGGCCGATTCAGTAGCCGTTAATTAGTCAATCTGTACAGAGCGACCATCCGCTCCGGGCGATCCTCCAGCTCCAACGAGGTCGGAACGGTGTACTGCCCGAATGGCCGCAACCCGTCCGAGGGCAGATAGTTGCGGCCCGGATCGGCGATCCACACCTCGGCGGTTTCCGCCATGCGGTGCAGCCAGGGCATGATGTGGCCGGTCATCGGCGCCTCGTAACAGACGTCGCCGCACAGGATCAGGTCCCAACGGCAGGCGGCGCCGACGATGTCGCCGGGCGGGGCCAGGATAACCACCCCGTTCGCCGCCGCATTCAGGTTGGTGGCGGCGATGGCGAGGGGGTCGATTTCCGCCGCCTCGACCGTTAACGCCCCGGCCTTCGCGCAGGCAATGGCAGCCAGGCCGCAGCCGGCGGCGAAATCCAGCACGCGGCGGCCGGCGACCAGCCCTGGGTTGTCCAGGATATGCCGTGCCATCGCGACACTCCCTGGCCAGGCGAAGGCCCAAAAGGGTGGGGCAACATTGTTCTCGGCCATCCAGTCTTCGGTGGCCTGCCAGATCGGGGTGATCTCGGTGGCCAGCCAAAGCGGGATTTCGGGCACCATCGGGCTGGCGGTCAGGACGGTATTGGCCCGGATGAATGCCGCGGCGTCGGCTGTCATAGCCGGCCCACGATCACTGCCAGCGCCACTGCCAGCCCAACCTCCCGGTTCGCTCGGAACAATGTCAGGCACAAGGCGGGATCGTCGATATCCAGCCGCACTACCTGCCTTGCCAGCAGGGCGACTGGCAGCAGCAGCGCCGGGTAGAACCACGCTTGCAGGCCGGCGGCGCACCCCGCAGCGGCCAACATGACAACGCTGCCGGCGTAGCAAGCGGCCAGAAAGGGCCGGGTCCGCTCCCCAAACAGCCGAGCGGTGGATTTCACGCCGATGAGGGCGTCGTCCTCGCGGTCCTGGTGGGCGTAGATGGTGTCGAAGCCCAGGTCCCAAAGAATGGCCGCCGCGTAGATCAGCCCCCAAGCCACGCCGAGGTGGCCCGCGCCGGCGGCGTAGCCCAGCGGTGCACCGAAGCCGAAGGTGAAACCCATCATCAGCTGTGGCCACCAGGTGATCCGCTTGGCCAGGGGATAAAGGGCCACCAACACCAGCGAGGCCACCCCCAGCAGCTGTGACAAGCCATTGAGTTGCAGCAGGACGCCCAGCCCAACCAGTAGCAGGACCGTCAGGAACACCAGCGCCTGGCTTGGCCGCAAAGCTCCCGATGCCAATGGCCGGCCAGCGGTGCGGGCGACCAGCCGGTCGATGTCGCGGTCCCACAGGTCGTTCACCACGCAGCCGGCGGCGCGCATGACCAGGCTGCCGACGCCGAACAGCAGGATCAGCCGCGCGGCCTCGGCCCAGGATGGGGCCGACAACAGGATGCCCCAGCTTCCCGGCAGGAACAGCAGCCAGGTGCCGATCGGCCGATCCACCCGAGCGAGCAGCAAATAGGGACGCCAGCCGCGCGGCATGCGGGCCACCCAGCCGGTCGCGACGATATCGGTATGTGGGGTCATCTCTGCTACTGTGCGTGACGCCACGCCCTGGTCAACCGGAAACCGCCCGCCGCGATGCCAACGATCCCCCGCCTGTTCGTCGACCAGCCTTTGAACCCCAGTGCCGACATCGCGGGGACCGCCGGCCAGGCCCATTATCTCGGTTCGGTGATGCGCCGCGCCGTGGGCGATGAGGTTTGTGTGTTCAATGGGCGCGATGGGGAATGGCGTACCCGCATCTCGGTGCTACGGCGCGATCGCATCGCCTTCCATCTGGAGGCCCAGCTTCGCCCGCAGGCGCCGGAGGACGATCTTTGGCTGCTGTTCGCCCTGCTGAAGCGCGACACCACCGATCTGGTGGTGGAGAAAGCGACCGAACTGGGCGCCTCGGTCATTCAGCCGGTCATCACCGACCGCACCAACGCCGGCCGTGTCAACGAGGCGCGCCTGCTTGCCATCGCCACCGAGGCGGCCGAGCAGTGCGAGCGCCTGACTGTTCCCGACGTGCGAACGCCTCGGCAATTGGCCGATCTCCTGGCCGCCTGGCCTGATGGACGGCCACTGTTCACGGCGATCGAACGGGCGGCGGACGCGGCGCCGATCCGCGCCTTCGACGGTCCTTGCGCCCTGCTCGTCGGGCCGGAGGGGGGCTTCACCCCGCAGGAGCTTGACGCGCTCTGCCGTTACCAGTTTGTAGCGCCGGTAACCCTCGGACCGCGCGTGCTGCGGGCCGAGACCGCTTGCCTGGTGGGCTTGGCCCTGTTGCGATCGCCCGGGTGCCGCTAATAGGCTGATCTTCGAACCGAGACGTTTGGGAAGAATATGTCCAACCCTGGCGACAGCGACGCGACCCCCCTCACGTCGATCCAACAGATGGCCGACCACCTCGCGGTGGGCTGCAAGCCGGCGGCCGATTTCCGTATTGGGACGGAGCACGAGAAGTTCGGCTTTCGCCTGGACGACCTGAAGTCCCCGCCGTACCTGCCCGCCGACGGCCAGCCCGGCGCCATCCGCGACGTGCTGGCCGGCCTGCGCCGCTACGACGCGGAGCCGATCATGGACGGCGACAACGTCATCGGCCTGAAGCAAGGCGCCGCCTCGGTGTCGCTGGAGCCGGCCGGACAGCTGGAACTGTCGGGCGCGCCGCTGGAGAACATGCACGACGCGAAGGCCGAGTTCGACTGGCACTTCGAGCAGGTGCGCGCCGTCTCCGAACCGCTGCGGGTCGGTTTCGCGCCGTTGGGCTTTCATCCCGTCGCGACCCGAGATGCGATGCCATGGATGCCCAAAGGCCGCTATGCCATCATGCGCCGCTACATGCCACTGGTCGGCACGCTCGGCCTGGACATGATGACCCGCACCTGCACCGTTCAGGTCAACCTGGATTACGCCTCGGAGCAGGACATGGTCCGCAAGCTGCGGGTCTCCTTGCTGCTGCAGCCCCTTGCCACCGCTCTGTTCGCCAACTCGCCCTTCAAGGAGGGTAAACCGAATGGTCTGCTATCGAACCGGGCGCAGGTTTGGACCGATACCGACAACCAGCGGTCCGGCATCCCCCAGGTGATGTTCGAGGACGGGTTCGGCTTCGAGCGCTATGCCCGGTGGCTGGTCGATTCGGTACCGATGTATTTTGTCTACCGCGACGGCCGGTACATCGACGTCGCCGGCCGGTCGTTCCGCGACTTCATGAATGGCAAGCTGCATAACGAAACCGGCACCGAACCGACGATCGGGGACTTCGCCGACCACCTCACGACGGTGTTCACCGATGTCCGCATCAAACGGTTCCTGGAAATGCGCGGCGCTGACGCCGGCCGCCCTGACATGATGCTGGCGCAATCGGCGCTGTGGGTCGGGCTGCTGTACGACGACGCTGCCCTGACCGCGGCCGAGGCCCTGTTGCGCGGTGCCGGGTGGGAAGACGCGCTGGCCATGCGGGCGGCGGTGCCCGTCCATGGGATCGACGCATTGTGGAAAGGCCGCACCCTGCGCGAACTCGCCAAGGACGTCGTGGCCATCGCACAAGATGGTCTGAAGGCCCGGCAGCGGTTGAACCAGGCCGGCGAGACCGAGGCGATCTATCTCGATCCGCTGGCGGAGATTGCCGCTGGGGCGCCGACCCAGGCCGAATATTGGCTGGGCCGGTACAACGACGTGTGGAATGGCGACATCGACCGGATCTTCACCGAGGCCGCCATCTGACCCCAGTTAGTAACGATACAGATCGTGCTTGAACGGCCCGCTGGTGCCGACGCCGATATATTCCGCCTGGGCGGGTGACAGCTTGGTCAGCTTGGCGCCGACCTTCTCCAGGTGCAGCGCCGCCACCTTCTCGTCCAGCGCCTTCGGCAGGGTGTAAACATCCAGCTGGTACTTGCCGGCCTGGGCGTGGAACAGTTCGATCTGCGCCAGGACCTGGTTGCTGAAGCTGGCGCTCATGACGAAGCTGGGGTGGCCGGTGGCGTTGCCGAGGTTCACCAGGCGGCCCTCGGACAGCACGATCAGGCGCTTGCCGTCGGGGAACACGACCTCATCCACCTGCGGCTTGACGTTGTCCCAGGTGTAGTTGCGCAGGGCGTCGATCTCGATCTCGGAGTCGAAGTGCCCGATGTTGCACACGATGGCTCGGTGCTTCATCGCCCGCATGTGGTCGATGGTGATCACGCCCACGTTGCCGGTGGCGGTGACGAAGATGTCGCCGTGCGGGGCCATGTCGTCCATCGTGACAACCTGATAGCCTTCCATCGCCGCCTGCAGGGCGCAGATGGGATCGACCTCGGTCACCATCACGCGGCAGCCAGCGTTGCGCAGCGACGCGGCGGAACCTTTGCCCACGTCACCGAAGCCGTTCACCACGGCGACCTTGCCGGCCATCATCACGTCGGTGCCGCGGCGGATGCCGTCCACCAGCGACTCGCGGCAGCCATACAGATTGTCGAACTTGGACTTGGTCACGCTATCGTTGACGTTGATCGCCGGGCTCAGCAGCTTGCCGTCGCGTACCATCTCGCGGAGGCGATGCACGCCGGTGGTGGTCTCTTCCGAGATCCCCTTCACATCCTTCATCATCTCTGG
>CAIYDT010000204.1 GCA_903924985.1 uncultured Acetobacteraceae bacterium | reverse complement strand
GAAGCATGCTCTACGAACTGATACCGAATATGCCTGAAAAAAGGCTGGCACCGCTGATCGAAAAATTCGCCGCCATGCTCGCCGAAGTCCCGGCGTTCACCGAGACGTTCGGGATTGTGTAGATATGAGGGGAGTCATGAGGGGCAATCCAGCTCAAAACCTTTAGTGGATTGGGCACGATCATATTTTGCCCGATATACATATCGGAGACTTCTGCCATCGCGTCAGCGATTTCGCGGGCTCCGCTCGCAGCGCCGCCCGAAGCGCAAACGCGATGGCCCAGCGGCTGCATCAGCCACACCTTGCCAGACACCCGGTTCGGCGACAGCTTACTCCCATGAGTCTCCTCGAAGTCCGCGGCCTCACCACCGCCTTCCAGACCGGCCGCGGCGAGATCACCGCCGTGGAGGACGTGACGTTCGACCTGAACGAGGGCGAAATCCTGGGCATCGTCGGGGAGTCCGGCAGCGGCAAGAGCGTCACCGCCCTGACGATCATGGGCTTGCTTCCCCGCCCGCCGGCCCGCATCGCCGCCGGGTCCGTGCGCTTCGACGGGGAGGACCTGACCCATCTGTCCGACCGACGTATGCAGCACGTCCGGGGTCCGGGCATCGCGATGGTGTTCCAGGAGCCGATGACCTCCCTCAACCCGGTCTTCACCATCGGCGACCAGATCATGGAGACCATTCGCGCCCACGAACGCCTGCCGCAACGGGCACTGTTCGCGCGAGCAGTGGAGATGCTGGAGAAAGTCGGCATCGCCTCGGCCGCCACGCGCATGGCGGATTACCCGCACCAGCTCTCCGGCGGGCAGCGGCAGCGGGTGATGCTGGCGATAGCGCTGGTCTGCCGGCCTCGCGTTTTGATCGCCGATGAACCGACCACCGCACTGGACGTCACCATCCAGGCCCAAATCCTCGATCTGATGCTCGATCTGCGCGATGAGTTCGGCATGGCCATCATGCTGATCACCCACAACATGGGCGTGATCGCGGAAGCCGCCGATCGGGTCATCGTGATGTACGCCGGACGCATCGTGGAGGAAGCCCCGGTCGCCACCCTGTTCGACGACCCGCGCCACCCCTACACGCGCGGCCTGCTGGAATGCGTGCCGTCCCTCACCACCGAACGCGAGCGCCTGATCGCGATCCCCGGCACCTTGCCCGAACCCATCCGCCGCCCGCCCGGCTGCCGCTTTGCCCCTCGCTGCCGCTACGCCATCCCCGCGTGCGGCACCGCCATCCCGCCGCTGACCGAGCAAGGAGCGGGCCACACCGCCGCTTGCATCCGCATCGCGGAGCTGGCCACCGCATGACGGCGCTGATCGAGGCCCAGGGGGTCAGCAAGCATTATCCGGTGGAAACCGGCGGCTTCCTGCGCCGCACCACCATACCGCTGCGCGCCGTCGATACCGTTTCGCTGGCCGTCATGGAAGGCGAGACGCTCGGCCTTGTCGGCGAGTCCGGTTGCGGCAAATCGACGTTGGGCCGGCTGCTGATCCGGTTGTTGCCCGCGACGACCGGCACGATCCGGTTCGGCGGCAACGACATCACGGGACTGGAGGGCAAGGCGTTGCGCGAAGTCCGCCGCTCCATGCAGATCATCTTCCAGGACCCGTATGGCGCGCTCAATCCGCGCATGACGGTGGAAGATATCGTGTCGGAGCCACTGGCGATCCATGACGAGACGGCGGGTGCCGCCAAGCGCGTGACCGATATGCTGTCCCTGGTCGGCCTGCCATCCCGAGCCCGCGAACGCTTCCCGCACGAATTCTCCGGCGGCCAGCGGCAGCGCATCGGCATCGCCCGCGCCCTGATTTTGAATCCGAAATTCGTGGTGTGCGATGAGCCCGTTTCGGCGCTGGATGTTTCGGTGCAGGCGCAGATCGTCAATCTGCTGCAAGATTTGCAAGGCGAACTCGGCCTGACCTATTTGTTCATCGCGCACGACCTGGGCGTGGTGAAGCATATCTCCACACGCGTCGCGGTGATGTACCTCGGCAAGGTGGTGGAGGTCGCGGCGAAGCACACGTTGTATGCCGAACCGAAACACCCCTACACGCGCGGCCTGATCGCCTCCGTTCCGGTCACGCACCCGGTGCAGCGGGCGGGCGGCCGAGCGGAACGGAAACGGCTGGAGGGGGATATCCCCAGCGCTTTGCACCCGCCGCCCGGCTGCCGTTTCCACACGCGGTGCCCGCTGGTGCAACCGATCTGCCGGGAGACGGAACCGGCGGTGACCGAACCCGCCCCGGGGCATCTGGTGGCCTGCCATCTGGCGGAATGATCAGCGCAAAATCCGGTAAACGATATTGCCGGATGCCGGATCGCGCCCGACCTCCTTCAACCAGCGCGGCACCTGCCCCCAGTTGAGCCAGTCGTCCAAGGTTTCCGACGGCAAATCCTGTACGAGCGCGGACCGTTTCGTCCTGGGGCATGCGATCAATAGGGTTGCTTCGGTCGTCAACACCGCTGGCGGCGGGGTCTCGTCGGTCCAGGCGGTGCCCGGCCGGCTGCGCCAGGCAGCGCGAAGGCGCATGAACGCCGCGGGATTGCGGTGATACAGCGAGCCAACGGTGCGCAACCGCGTGCGGTACAGCAACTCCGGCGTGTCGCTGACATTGGCCAGCGCCACCGCATCCCCAAATGGCGCCAGCATGTCGGTCAGTCCGCCCACCGCACAGGACGGATCGTGAGCGGTCGCCTTGGCCTCGGCTGAAGATCGCACCATGGCCCCCAGGAGCGGCACGACCACAACGAGGGCGACGATCCCCAGGCGCGCGGCCATCCCCTGCTTGCGCACCGCATCCAGCGCCGCTGGCACCAGCAGGGCCGCCGCTACTTCGGGGTAGGCTGCGAAGCGCAGATGCGTCGCCCCGACCGCGACCAGCAAGGCCATGGCAACCACGGCATAAACCGCGACCGGCGACCGGGATCGCGCGAACAGCCAGGACAGAAACACGATCGCCAACAGGCCGGTGAACAGATATTGCGCCACCCCGACCATGGTGTTCACCGGCTGCATTTCGACGATGAAATCGAAGAACGCATGCCGTTCGGTGTCGGTCATCAATGTTTGGGATCCGTCCAGCACGGCCGGGAAGCACAACAACCACCCACCGCATAGCACCAGACCCACCAAAGCGGAGGCGCCCAACCGCACAGACCATGTCCGGGCGCGGCGGTCGATCCAGACGATCGCCGCGCCCAGACCGGCGAACACCGCCGCCACGCCGACGAACACGATGGACACGCGGTCCAGCTCCACCACCCGATGCCCGCCGGCAGGCGGATCGACGAGCCATACGGCGATCGTCACCGCCAGCACCGACAACCCGGTCGCCCGAATGCCGGCGGCGAGGCGCGTGCCGCCCCGCTCCACCCAGGCCACGAACACCGCGCCGAACCCCAGCACCGAGAGGGGCAAGGTTTCCGGGGTCAGCCACAGACCCGCCGCCGCCCAGACGCCCAGGGCAACGCCGCCAGGCGAGCCGGCAATCAGCCGCGCGGCCCAGCCCCAGCTCATGACCGCGACCAAGACGACGAAGTTGTGGTGGTGCACGATGCCGATCAGCCCGTAGGACCCAATCACCGGCGCCACGATCGCGGCCGCGGCGGCCATCCACCGCCACTCGGCCTTCACGAAGGGTGCCACCGCCCAGACGCAGGCGTAGCCCAGCGCGGCCAGGGACATGGCGCCCAACAGCAGGCCGGCGGCGTGCAAGGCGGTGTTCTCCGGCATGAACCACCCCAGCGGCACGGCCAGCACCAGCAGAAAACTATCCAGCAAATGCGACCAATGCAGCAACGTTCCATGACCGGAGGCATCGCGCGCCACGACATGCAGCCCCCGGTGCGCCGCCAGGATGTCGCGCAGCCGCACCAGCCGCATGAAGCTGTCGGGGCCGAGCAACCCGTCGGGCTGGCGCATTTCGGCGATGCGAAAGCTGGACAGTGCCTCGATCAGGACGGGCAGCAGGGCGCAAAACAGCCCCTCTCGCCAGCCGATGGTGCGCGCCTGTGGCAGAGCCATTCCTTCCCCCGTGACCGACCACCCAGCGCGTACCACGGTTTGTGCTGACCCGGAAACCGGTTATGACACCGCGTCATCCTTTGTTGGGCAGACATGAACGAGCGGATCAAGCGTTTGACTCTGCCGGCGCTCGCCTGGGCGCTGGGCCTGCTGGCCGGGGCGGCGAGCCCTTGCGAGCAAGCCGCGTTCGACGCCGAAAAGGTTTTCGACCTGCCGGCGGGGCTGATGCTGGCGATCGGGCGCGTCGAAAGCGGACGCTACGACGCCGCCAGCGGCCGCGTCGTAGCCTGGCCCTGGACCATCGATGTCGCCGGCGACGGCCAACAATTCGACAGCGCCGCGGACGCCGTTCGTACCACACAGTCGTTGCGAGCCAACGGCGCCCGCAACATCGATGTCGGCTGCTTCCAGATCAGCCTGCTGTACCACCCGGATGCTTTCGAGACGATGGAAGAAGCGTTCGAGCCCGCCTCCAACGGCCGTTACGCCGGCCGCCTCCTGTCATCCCTCAAGGCTCGGCTTGGCACCTGGCCCGAGGCGGTGGCGGCCTACCACTCCGCCGATCCCGCGCGTGGCACGCCTTACCGGGAAAAAGTCTATGCGAGTTGGA
This sequence comes from uncultured Acetobacteraceae bacterium, assembly GCA_903924985.1. Taxonomy (GTDB): domain Bacteria; phylum Pseudomonadota; class Alphaproteobacteria; order Acetobacterales; family Acetobacteraceae; genus Rhodopila. The sequence goes on along the minus strand of CAIYDT010000204.1, from coordinate 7,814 downwards.
GCAGTGCCCCGACGCCGGTCGTGGAGGAGGTCCCCGCCGGCGGCCCCCGCCAACTGCCGTTCGGCATCACGCTCTGGACGCCAAGCCGGCCGGGGGAGGCAGCGTCGGTGATACACATCGGGCCAGGGCCCGTCCTGCCCTGGCCGAAGGTCTCCAGCGCTTTACGTTAGTGCTTGATCCAATCCGACATGAACCGGGCATAGCAGTCGCGCTCACCCGGCATTTTTGGCCACCCCGCGAGTTGCCGGACCGCAGCCAGCAGCAGCCGGTCCTTCAGGTGCGTTGAGTTGTTCTCATATTCCTGAATCGCCGAGTGGGTGATCTTCTGGTTGTGCGGATCGTCCTGGAATTTGCTGGCGGTTACCGCGACGGTGGAGAAATATTTGCTCCGATCCGCGCCGGTCTGAAGATACGCGTTGGCGACCGCGGTGCTGCCTGCGATGTCGAACGACATGATGGACTCGTCGAGCTGCTTCAACAGGTGTTCCGGGGTGCGGCCGTTGCCGTCGAAACCCTTGAGTTCCTCCGCCAGTCCCGACGTGTGCCATTTGTTGGCCTGCGCTGAGTCGTTCACGAAATTCGCCATCAGATACAGGATACGCGGCTGATAGTTGCTGGTGCTGGTTCGAATCCAGTGGTTGGCGGTGTTGCAGTAGTCGAAGGGGTGCTGCCCGTCAGTGAATTTTCTTGGAACGACATTGCGCAGGATCAGTTCGGCGGAGCCGATCTGGATGGTGTCGCCCAGGCCGCGGACGGATTTACCGGCCTTCAGGTACTCGGTGAGCTGGTTCCACACCGCCGGTCCGGTGCCGGTCGTCAGCAGGTCGATGAAGGATTCGACCTCGGCCGGGCTCAGCGGGGTTTTGTTGTCTTCCCGCAGGTGCTTGTGGCCGTCGGGGAACGCCTCATTCAGCATAACGCATGCGGCGTCGTAGGCCGAGTAGTACAGCGGCCCGATCGCCATGTCCGGCACGCCGGTGTAGAATACACCGTGCGCGTTATCCCAGCCCACGTAATCCGCGAGGCCGGTGATGGCCCGAGCGCGCAAGGCTTTATGGCCGGTGTTGCGGGCCTTGCGGCCGGCGATGGTGTCCTGGATGTCGATCAGGCCGAGGAACAGCATCTGATCGCGTAGCTGGTCTCGGGCTTCCGGATCGGCCGCGAGGTCGAGGAACAGGCGATAGGACCGCACGACCTCCCCGCCCATGGTGGCGAGCATGTGGTTCTGCAGGCGTTCCTCGATCGTGTTGCCTTCCCGCAAAGGCTTCTGGTCCTGGTTCCATACCACGGGGCCGTAATCCGGTGGGGGCACGTTCATGCCCTTCATGCTGGCGTAGCGGCCGGGGTATTTGCCCAGCAGTTGGTTCCAGATGTCGAGGCCGGCGGGGATGTACCAGACGCTTTGCAGCATCGGCAGCATCTCGTAGCCCTTGGGCATGTAGGGGATCAGCGCGGCGGAGGTGCGGATGCCCAGGATGGTGTGATCGTTGTTGATCAGCACGAGCTGGCCGTCTTTGATGTTGATGTGGTTGGGCACCTGCACGAAGGGCGCCTCGGCCGCCATCACGACGCTGACCGCTTCGGGGATGGACCGGCCTTCGTCCTTGACCATGCGGAAGAAGGTGTCGGCGGTGCGCGCCGGATCGCGTTCGAGGATCGCGCTGGTCAGCGCGTCGAAGGCTTTGTCCTGACGCAGTGTGTCGGCGGCTTGCAACATGGCGGCGCCCTCCCTTTGGGTTGTGGCGAATGGACTGTCCCTGGTGGTTTGAAGCGTAACGCCGGATTAGGCGGGAGGTCAAAGGTCGGCGGCCTTCGGCGGCGCGGTGAAGACGAAACGTTGGTACAGATAGCCAACGGCAATCAAGCACAGGCCCAGACCCGCGAAGGATGCCGCTCGGTAAAGCCCGGTCAGGGCTGCCATGTCGAACAGGAAAACCTTGCCAACGGTCAGCAGCAACACACCCAACGAACTGTACCGAAGCGCCGCGCTATGGCCCCGGATCCCGAGTGCCAGCAGCACGCCGGACAGACCGAGCCAGGCGGCCGAATAGCTGTACCATTCTGAATCTGATACATTAATACCCGAAAGCACCGGCCCCTGGAAATGGTGGCGCACTTCCAGGGATACGTCGATAAAGACCAATACCAGGCTCAGTATCGAGCCTGCCTGTACCAGGATCGGCGGCTGAAAAGCCGAGCGGATGTAGATCAGGATCAGCGCTGCGGGGACACCGTAGGCAAGCAGTAAATTGTTAAATATTGGCATTGTCCCGACGGAATCGGCCGACCATAACGGGTTGGCATATAGAACCTGAAACACAACGGTTTGGAGCGCCGCCCCGCCCGCCAGAATATTCCGCCCCCATAGGAAAATGGGGCGGGACTCCCATTGGGCGTTGCGCGCGATACCGATGGCCATAGCCAACCAGGCAATGGTCCGCACGCCTGGTTCCAGCAGCCCCTCACGCGATGCCGTGAGCGGCCCCACCAATACATTGTGGATTTCCAGGCTGACCAGGACAGACGTGAACAGCAGCGCCCCTGCTTCGAGCACCGCGACCAGCGCATCGTCCGCCGATCGGCGAAACCACCTGGCCGCGCCGAAAAATGCCGCCGCGGGAATACCGTAACCGTACAAGATCCAATTCACCAGCGGCATGCCGGCGATGTGGTATGCCAACAGCTGCGGATTGACGATCAGGCGCACGAGAACGATGGTCGCGACGACCATTGCGACGGGGCGCAGGACGCCCAACCCGAGACGGGCACCGATCCACGCCAGGGCCGGCAGTTGCAGCGAAAGTGCGACGGTCAACCACGCCTCCCGCAGGGTCATGGCCGCCCCCATGGTGAGCGCGGCGACCGCGGCGGCGGCGAAAGCACCGACACCAATCGTGAAGCCCAGCGCGTCGCTGTGGTTTCTGAGCCGCGATGCCGCGAACACGTTGACGGCCGCGAGGCCGACCGCGACGGCCGCCCAGCTGAAATCGATGCCGAATGCCTCAATGCGCCAATATGCGACGACAAGCAGCAGAACCGGAACCGAAGCGGCCACGGCGGCCCATATCGCCGGGCGCCGGGCGCGCCAGAGGATCGCAAAACACCCGACGCCGAACAGGGCGCCGAAGCAGCCCGTTATGGACAGGAACAACGCCAAAGGCGGCGCCATGATCGGGCCGCTTTGGTACCCATGCACGAAAACCTCGGGTTGGGGCGGGTGGATGGGATCGGGGATTGCCGCCAATGAGGCGATCGTCGGCAGATGCCAGGCGGCGATCCCGGCCAGGGTTACCACGCCCGCCAAGATGGGCAACGTGTCGAACCAAGGCGCCCGAAATCCGGTGTAAAGGCAGATGGCACCGAACAAGGCCAGCGTCGCAAGGGACGTGCTGCCATAGGAATCCATGCGGAGCAGCACGAACAGGGACACCGCCACCAACCCGATGCCAAGCCAGGCCAACACGGCGGGCGCGTCGATTTTCCCCTCCATGAGATCGTTCCCGGACGGCGGATCCCGTGTGAGGAGCCCGGGGGCCGGAACGAACAACGTCAGCGCGGTCAGCGCCAGCAGGAACGAGCCGATCGCCCCCGCGTCGTTGGGTTGCCCGTAGGTCACGAAGCTCAGAATGAGCCACGCGGTTGTCCCCGCCAACGTGACCAGTCCGAGCCACCACGCGCCGGTATAGCGCACGATCGCCAGGGCGGATGCGATAAGAAACGTCAGATAGATGTACAAGCCCCAGGTCGACGGGTTATCGGACGCCACGAGCAGCGGGGTGACAAACCCACCGACGATGCCGAGCAGTGCGACCAGCGGCCCTTGCAGGAGCGACAGGAACACCGCGCCCATCGACAGAACGCCCAACAGAATGAAGGCCGCCAGCGGCGGCACGAGGCTGTAAAGCTCGAACGCCGCATAGGCGCTGCTGTAAGCGATCGAGACACCGGCCGCGGTGAAGGCCGGCGGAACATAGTTGGGCCGCAGGGCCGCGAGGGCGCGTTGCGGCGGCCGCCGCCGCAGCCATTCGCCCCCGGCCATCAGCGCGCAGCCGGACAGGAACCCCATCAGCGTGCGGGCGGTGGGTCCGAACCAGCCTTGATCGATCATGAATTTGACCATGAAGGCACCGCCCAAAGCGAGGGCCACCGCGCCGAGCCAAAGCATCCAGCGATTGGCCAGCTTTTCTTCGAAGGTTTCCGTGGCCACGGGGATGGGCGGAGGTTCCGGGACAGCGGCCAGGATGACGGGTTCCACCACGGCAGTGGGTTCGGCGACGATCTCGGGCGTTGCGGGTTGGATAGCCACCGCCTCCACCGGCGGCGGGGCAGGAATGGGCGGTGGCTCGACAAGCCGTTCGTTCAGGGCTTTCAGCTCGGCTGACAGCGCCGCGATCGTTGTGATGCTCGCGTCAAGGCGCTTTGTCAGGACGGTCAGTTTCGCTCGCTGGATGAGGACCATCACGAAGGCGACAAATGCCAACAGCATCCCGATCAGAACGATCAGTACGCCTAAGAACTCTGTGTCCATTGTTCCGCGCCTTTCGATACCTCGGTCGCTCCAAGCTTCGATGGCCCGACGGAGCGGCGGTTGGCATGAACGTCCTGTTGCGGGAAGAAGACATTCACTCCAACCGCAGGTCAACTTTTATCGTGTCGACCAGCCGGGCCGACGTTGGACGCGCTGCACAACGGTTACAATCGCTACGTGTCTACGGACCGTCAATCGCGCCAGTTCGAACTGGCGGATCGATAGCTCAGACCGTGCTGATAACATATGGAATGACGGGAGAAGCTATCCACCAACCCCCAGCGCGCCCCGTAGATCCTGCACCACCTTCGCCGCCGAGCGCTTGCGCCATCCAACCCGCTGCCCGATCGGGGTGTTCTCCACCTCCGGGTACACCTTGCACGAAACGAACACCGGCCCCGGAGCCGCCAAAATCCCTGGCAGCGCGTTCGAAAACGCGTCCAGGTCGCCGAAATTCATCGCCCTCGGATACCCCGACGAACGCGCGATCCCCGCGTAATCGACAACCTTGGAGCCCGGCACAGGCTGCCCGCCGGTCGTCGCGTAAACCTCATTATCCAGCACGAAATGGTAGAAATTCGCCGGCGCCTGTTCGGCGATGGTCGGAAGTTGTCCCATGCTCATGAGGATGTCGCCCTCGGAGTCGAACAGCACCACGCGCTTGTTCGGTTGCGCCAGCGCCAAACCAAGCCCGAACCCTGCGTGCCCGCCCATCGCGGGATCGCCTAGCGGAATGTCCAGCGCGGTATCGGAATGCTGAATCCAATGCCGCCCGCCGCGGCCGGAGATAACGATGGCGTCGCCGCGATGCCTGGCGAAGGCTTCGATCAGATCGGCTGTGTGCATCATTGAGAAAAATCCTTACCGATTGAAACCGTGGAACTCGTCGCCGACCAGCACGACAACGGGTTTCCTTGTCTGCTCCGCCTGCTTGAACGCGATCGAAATCCGGTCGGCGTCGCCGTCGTTCTCAACCAGGTAGAACGGGATATCGAACGCCATCAGGAACCGCTCGGTGTAATGCGCGACGGTGTCGGTGATCACGCCGTGGCGGGTGTAGCCGCGGTAACCGACCAGCATCACCACCGGCACGTTCAGCCCCATCAGCCAGCCGCGGATGGAATCGCCGGACTCCAGCATCCCCGTGTTCTGGATCAGGATCATCGGCTTCCGCCCGCCGGCGAACAGCCCGGCGGTGATGGAGCAGGCATGCCCCTCCCGCGTCACGCCGATCAGGCGCAGATCGGGGTCGGAACTCATCAGCAGGTATAGAAAATTGGTCTCGCTGTCCGGCAGCCAAACGATGTCGGTAACACCGTTCGCTTTCATCTGCGCCATCACCGTCTCGGGACTGAGCGAATTCGCCTCGGCCATTGAACAACCTCCCTATGCCGCGCGGTTTGTCGGCGGCCTCCCGGACAGCTAACATCGGTTCGGCGAAAACGACCAGAGGGGAGCAACCACCATGAGCCTGACATTCAAAGCCGGCGGCGCGACGATCCACCGGATCATCGAGATGGAGTGCGGCTTCACCCCCGCGCTGGAGTTCCTGCCCGGCCTCAGCAAGAGCGTGCTAGACGAGAACCGGCACTGGCTGCAACCGGCCGCCATGGATGCTAACGACAACCTTGTGCTGTGCTTCCAGGCCTATGTCGTGCAGATCGGCGGCCATAACATCCTGGTCGATAGCTGCATCGGCAACGACAAGGACCGCGCGGCCCGCCCGCTGTGGCACCACAAGAAGGACACCGCGTTCATGGACGGCCTGAAGCGGGCCGGGCTGACACCGAACGACATCGACTTCGTCATGTGCACGCATCTGCACGTCGACCATGTCGGCTGGAACACCAAGCTCGAAAACGGCCGCTGGGTCCCGACCTTCCCCAAGGCCCGCTATCTATTTTCCAAGACCGAGCTGGATTTCTGGCTGGGGGAGAATGCCAAGGCCGCGCTGCCGCCGATCGTCGATAGCGTCATCCCCATCGTGGAGGCCAAAGCCTGCGACGTCATCACCAGCGACCACCAGTTGAACGATTTCGTAACGCTGCTGCCGTCCCCTGGCCACACGATTGATCATTACGCTGTCGCCGTCGGCAAAGGCCGGCACGATGCGGTGTTTACCGGCGACCTCATCCACTCGCCCTTGCAGGCGCTGTATACCGATCTGGCAATGCGGGTGGACTACGATGGCAAGCAGGGGGCGGCGACCCGCCGGGCCTTCCTGGAAAAATACTGCGACACCGACACCCAGTGCTGCTTCGCGCATTTCCCCTCGCCCTCGCGCGGTTACGTGAAGCGTTGGGGTAACGGCTTCAAATGCGAGTACATTACGGAGTAACGACCATGCCGCTACCGGTTCGGGAATTGCACCCAGGCTTCGCGGCGGAGGTCCTGGGTCTGGACCTCACGCAGTCATTTCCCGACGAAACGGTGGCGGAACTTCAGGACGCGATGGACCGGCACGGCGTGCTGGTCTTTCGCGGCCAGCATCTCGACGACCACACGCAGATCGCCTTCGCTCGACTGTTCGGACCGCCGGAGCGGTATGTGTTGTCGTACCGTCCGGGAATCAAACTTCGGCTGGCGCTGCCGGAGATGGTGGACGTTTCCAACCTTGACGCCGCGACCGGGGCGCCGCAGGGCCGCGACGCTCGGCACCGGATGGTGAACCTTGGCAACCGTCTTTGGCACACCGATAGCTCCTTCAAACAGGTGCGCGGCGCCCTATCGATGCTGTTCGCCCATGCGGTGCCGCCCGAGGGCGGGGAAACCGAGTTCGGCGACGCCCGCGCTGGCTATGACCGGTTGCCCGTGGCGGTCAAAAGCCAAATCGAGACCTTGAAAGCCCAGCACTCCCTCATGCACTCCCGAGCGATACTGGGCTTCTCGGATTTCTCCCCGGAGGAGCACGCGGCGCTACCGCCGTCGGTGCATCCGCTGGTGTCCGTCAATCCGCGGACCGGCCGGAAATCGATTTACGTCGCGTCGCATGCATCGCACGTCGTGGACATGCCGGTGCCCGAGGGCCGCCTGCTGATCGCCGACCTGATTGAGGCGGCGACCAAACCGGACCTCGTTTACCGCCACGCCTGGCGGGTGGGCGACCTGGTCGTCTGGGATAACCGCTGCACCCTGCATCGCGGACTGGCGTTTGACGAGTCGTATCCCCGCGACCTCCGGCGGGTGACGACGTCGGACGTCACTTAACCGACGTAATCGCGTTCCGGTTCTGGGACCAGGCTTCCGTCGTGGCGCCAGGATCGACGGGGCGGGACTTGCCGTAGCT
>CAIYDT010000203.1 GCA_903924985.1 uncultured Acetobacteraceae bacterium | reverse complement strand
GCCGGAGCTGAACCCGGTCGAGAATGTCTGGGCGTATTTGCGTGCCAACAAGCTCTGCAATTTGGTCTGGGATAGCTCTGAAGAGATCGTCGAGGCCTGCCGGAAGGCAGGGGAGTTTCTGGTCAACGACCCAGGACGCATACGCTCAATCGGAATGAGGCTCTGGGCGTGTGTCAGTGGTTAGGGCGGTTGGTATTAGGCGGGGAGGGGGCGGGAGTCACCCGCGGGCGCTGGCCCGGCTTTTGCGCAACCTTCGGTGGTAGCGTCGATGGCATGCCGTGCCAGCGATTCATCCGGCAGGCGCTGGAAAACGCCGTGCGGGGTCCTCGCCCTCGATAACGGATGTAGCCGGGTTCGCTATTACGCTTAGGAGTCGGTCGAGGGCGCGATCCTGACCGGGGAGGACGCGCGGTTGCGTTCACCTTCTTCCTGAGCCAACACTCATTTAACCGATCCAATGGAGATGCCCCATGGAACTGACCGCCGCGCAGCGCGCCCAGTACGAACGCGATGGCTTTCTGATCTTCCCCAACCTGTTCTCGCAGGCCGAGGTCGCCGTCCTGCGCCAGGAAGTCGCGCGCCTGACGGACATCCGCGCGGACGAAGTGGTGCGGGAGCACACAGGCGGGGTGAAAAGCCTGTTCCGGGTGCATGAGGGCGACGGTCCCACGGCCTCGGCCCCCTTCCGCGCGCTGGTGCGCACGCCGCGGCTGCTGCGCCCGGTTCAGCAGGTGCTGAGCGGAGATGCCTATGTCTACCACACCAAGATCAACGCCAAACCCGCGATCGAGGGCACGCCGTGGATGTGGCATCAGGACTACAATTCCTGGAGCAAGGACGGCTGCCCGACCTCCAATATGGCCACGTTCAACGTGATGCTGAACGATACCTCCGAATTCAGCGGCGGCCTTTATATCCTTCCCGGCAGCCACAAGCTCGGCCTCCTGGAGTCCGTGCAGGACACCTCCACGTCCTATAAGCTGTGGTCGATCCCCAAGCAGAAGATGATCGAGGTGCTGCGCGCGTCGCCCCCGCCGGTTCCCGTGGTTGGGCGCGCCGGTACGGGGGTGCTGTTCCACTGCAATGTGTTGCACGCCTCCGGCCATAACCTGTCCGCCGAGGACCGCTGGCACATCTACGTGTCCTGCAACGCGGTCGCCAATAAACCCATCCTGGGGGAAAATCCCCGCCCGGATTGGGTGGTGTCCCGCAACTGGTACCCTCTGCCGATCGAGGATGACGGTGCGGTGACAAAAGCCGCCTGAAACCGTCGGCACGTTAACGGTTTGTTTACCTTCGGTCCAGATGCTTCGTGCGGTCCGATTGGAAAGCCGCATGGACGGCCGGATTGACCGACTGGAGGCGAAGGTGGACCGGCTGGACACGAAGGTAGATGGGATCAACACCAGCCTCAGCGCCAAGATCGAGGCCATCCCCACCCGCTTGTCCGAGAAATTCCGTGCCATGCGTGCCGAGATGGCCGCCCAAACCGCCGCGATCGCCAGTTCGGTGACGGCCGCTCGGGCGGTGCAACCGCAAATCCTGGTCGTGCCGCCGCAGCCACCGCGTTAGAACGGCAGCACGATATCCATGATCTGCTGACCCCACCGCGGGTTCTGCACATCCATCAGCTGCCCGCGGCCGCCGTAGGCAATCCGAGCCTCGGCCATCCGGTCGTGCAGGACGGTGTTGTCGGAGGCGATGTCCTGCGGCCTGATGACGCCGGTCACCTGCAATTCGCGTAATTCGCTGTTCACCCGAAATTCCTGCCGGGCAGAGATCACCAGGTTGCCGTTTGGTAGCACCTGCGTCACCACGCCGGCCAATCGTAGCGTGACGGCCTCCGCGCGCTTGATCTGACCGGTGCCCGTGTTGGCATTGGCAGAACTCGATGTCAGCAGTTTGGACGGGTCGACGATTGTTTTCGGCAGCAATGCCTCCATGCCGAACAGATTGGGCATCCCGGCGGACTCCGAACCGGTGCGGGTGGCGGTGGTAGCGTTGCTCAGGTTGGCGGAGTCGTTCATCGTTACAAGTACCGTGACGATATCACCCACCTGCGCGGCCCGCTGATCCTTGAAGAAGGCGCGTGAACCGGGCCGCCAAAGCGCGTTGGCTTCATTGGGGGTGTTCTCCAGTTTCGGCATTGGCATCGTGATCGGTCGCCAACCCGACTCCTTGGTAGGATCCGACGACGGCGTCATGCCTGGCGGACGCCCGACCTCCGACAGCCGGGACAGCGCGCCGCACCCGGACAGCAGCAGCGCGAGCAGGAGAGGTGCGGTTTTCATTGGGCGAATACGGTGGAGCCGCGATTGAGGACGGACCCGGGCGGCGGAAGCGGATTGATCTGCACCAACTCCGGTCCGATGACGGTTCCTTCCAGTTCGGTTTTGGAGCCTGGGTTCCGGACTTTGACGCGCTCCCCTTCAGCACCGGAGCCTAATGCAACGCCGCGTCCGGTAACCGACAATCCAGCGCTCAGGAGCTGCAATCGTACCAACGATCCCCGGCGCACCAACAGCGGGCGGGTTAAATCGCCTGGTGTCAGCGGTTGGCCTGCCTGAACGGTATGTGTCAGTTGGAACCCGGTCGCCTTGTCGATGGTGTGTATGACCTCGCCGCGCAGTGCGCCGGTGCTGATGCGCGCCATGTGCAGGTCGTCGGGACCCAGGACGGTACCGGCCGCCAGAATAGCGACGGCGACTGGCAAATCCATCATTTCTCTGACCTGGCCGTTTAGCCGCGAATTGACCGGCTCCATGCCGTTGCCCGCCACCGACAACAGCGCGCTGAACCGCCCGCCGCGGCTATCGTAATCCAGCTGCGACACGATGGCGTGCGGCGCCGCGCCCAGTGGGATCAGCGGGGCGGAAAACCCGGCCATATCGATAGCACAATCCGGAGACGCCCCGGCTGCGACCAGAGCCGAACGCAGTGCCCCCAATGCCTCATCGCGGCTCATCGGCAACCCTGGCCGTTCCAGCACGGCCCGGTCGGCGGAGGATGCCGGTTGCCAATCGACGTCGAATTGCCGTGCGATGGCGCGCAATTGCGGCGCCTCCACGACGATCCGCCCGCCCGGTGCCGGGCCAGGGCCGAGAACACGGTCGGCTTCCACGCCAGGATCGTCGAACAGGTCGCGCAGCAGAACGATGGGGCTGTGTAAGGTTGTCGTGGGACGCAGCGAGGCGGCGTTCGCTGGGAGCGCGGCGGTCAGCAGCAGAAGGGCGGCAAGGGCGCGCATGGAATCACCGCAGGTTGGTCAGGGTGGAGAGCATGTCGTTGCTGGTGGTGATCACCCGGCTGTTCATTTCGTAGGCGCGCTGGGCGGTGATCAGGTTGGTGATTTCCGTCACCACGTTGACGTTCGATGTTTCGATGAACCCCTGCATCACGGACCCGAACCCGGCGGATGCGGGGTTGCCGGTCACCGGCGCGCCGGACGCGGCGGTCTGCAGGAACAAATTGTCGCCTTGCGCGTCCAACCCGACCTCGTTCGGAAACACCGTCAGTTGCAATTGTCCGACGGTTTGCGGTGCGGTTTGCCCGCTGATCGTGACTTGCACCTGCCCCGATGTGTTCACGGCCACGCTGGTGGCGGCGGCGGGAATTTGCAGGCCCGGCTGCACCACGTAGCCGTCGGCGGTGACGATCGTGCCGTCCGGCGCCAAACCGAACGTTCCGTCCCGGGTGTAGGCGGTTTCTCCGGTTGGCATGGTCACCTGGAAATAACCGTTGCCCTGCACCGCCATGTCGAGGGAGTTCGATGTCTGTTGCAGGTTCCCCTGCTCGTTGACGCGGTAGATCGCGGCGGTTTTCACGCCCAGGCCTACCTGCGCACCAGAGGGCAGCACGCTGCCGGATTCAGAACTGCTCGACCCGACGCGGCGCAGGTTTTGATACATCAGATCCTGGAATTCGGCCCGGCGGCGTTTGAAGCCGGTGGTGGTCATGTTGGCGATGTTGTTGGAGATGACTTCGACGTTGGTTTGTTGCGCCTGCATGCCGGTGCCGGCGATATCGAGGGAGCGCATGGTTCAGGTCTCCGGTTAACCGTTGGCCGGCAGCAGCTTGTCGATCGCGCTTTGCTGCCGATCGGACTCCGCCTGCACGTATTGGCTGAGGAACTGGAAATCGCGGGCGTCGCTCAGCATCCGGGTCAGCTCCAGCACGGGCTGCACGTTGGCTTCCTCCAGGGCGCCTTGCACGATGCCGGGGGCTGCAACCGGGGTGGTGCCGGTGGGGGCGTTCAACAGCGTGGCGCCCTCGGCTTGCAACTGGGCGGGATCGTTCGGCGTCACGACGCCCAACTTGCCGATCGGGCCGGTGTTGCCCGACAAAGTGCCGTCTCCCGCGACGGTGAGGTGGATTGTGTTGGGAGGAATGCGTATCGGCTGGCCGTTTGGGTCCAGCACGGTGTTGCCACTGCTGTCGGTCAATGTGCCGTCTGGCAGCGGCCCGAACCGCCCGTCCCGTGTCAGCCGTGTGCCGCGGGCGGTGTTGACGGTAAAATATCCGTCGGCGGTCAGCGCCAGATCGTAGGTGTTGCCGGTATGCGACAACGCGCCCGGCTGCAGGTCCCGCCAGATCGCGCGATCCTGGACGAAGGCTACGGTTCCCCCGCCGCGCGGCACGTCGGTCCCGGCCTGCCGGCTGAGCCAGTCGGCGAACTGCACCCGCTCCTGCTTGAAGCCGGGCGTGTTGGCGTTGGCGAGGTTGTTGGCGGCGATATCCATGGCGCGCTGCTGCGCGACCAGGCGAGAGGCGGCGATCGAACTGTTCAGGTCCATGGCATGGCGATCCGGAAGATGGCTGTCATGGGCACAGCAAGGGGCGTGCCACCCCAACTACCCGTCATCCCCGGGGCCTGACCCGAGGGCCGCCGTCAGCACAAGTATTTGAAATACCGGGATATTGTCCAGGAAGGTGCCGATCGCGGTCCTCGGGTCAGGCCCCGGGGATGACGGCAGGGGGACCAACAAAATCGTCCGTTCCGGCAAAAAATGCCGGCCAACCCCGGCTTTCCTTAACTTTTTATTAACTTCTCGCTGTCACTCTGCTTCGTATGAGCGCGAAGCCCGACCCCAAACCCACGCTGGACGACAGCCCGCCAGCCAAATCCGGCAAGCGGAAGCTGATCCTGATCGTTGCCCCGCTGGTGCTGCTGACCGGCGCCGGCCTCTGGTTTACCGGCATTCTCCCCAACCTGCTGGGCCTGAAGCACGAGGAGCATAAGGAAGAAGCTGTCAAACCGGTGGCACCCGTCTATGTCGACCTGCCGGACATGGTCGCCAACCTGAATGGCGACCCGCGGCGGCCCAGTTACCTCAAGCTGCAATCCCGCCTGGAATTGTCCAAGGCCGAGGATGTCGAGAGGGTCAAACAGGCGATGCCGCGCCTGCTGGATCTGTTCCAGACTTACCTGCGGGAGATGCGGCCGGATGAACTGCGTGGCTCCGCCGGCACGTATCGCCTGCGGGAGGAACTGATCGCGCGCGCCAATGTCGCGGTGGCACCGGCGAAGGTGACCGACGTGCTGTTCACCCAGATGCTGATCCAATGAGCGGCTCCGACGAACAATCCGAGGAAGACCTGGCCGCCGCCTGGGGCGCGGAGACGGATGGAGAAGCGACGTCCGATCCCACCCAGCCGGCACGGGTGCTGAATCAGGCGGAGATCGACAGCCTGCTGGGTTTCGACGACGGGCCGGCTGGCGGCGATGCACGCACCGGCATGCAGCGGATCATCAGCTCCGGCTTAGTGTCTTACGAACGCCTGCCAATGCTGGAGATCGTGTACGACCGCCTCGTGCGCATCATGTCCACCAGCCTGCGCAACTTCACGTCCGACAACGTGGAAGTCGGCATCGACAATATATTGAGCCTGCGGTTCGGCGATTACCTGAACTCCATCCCGTTGCCGGCCATGCTGGCGGTGTTTAAGGCCGACGAGTGGGACAATTACGGCCTGATGGTGGTGGATTCAGCCCTGATCTACTCCATCGTCGACGTGCTGCTGGGCGGGCGGCGCGGCACGGCGGCGATGCGGATCGAGGGCCGGCCCTACACCACGATCGAACGCACCTTGGTGGAGCGGCTGATTACCGTGGTGCTTGCCGACCTGTCCGCCAGCTTCGACCCAATCTGCCCAGTGACCTTCCGGTTCGAGCGGCTGGAGGTGAACCCCCGTTTCGCCACCATCAGCCGCCTTTCCAACGCCGCCATTCTGGCGCGTCTGCGCATCGATATGGAGGATCGCGGCGGCAGCCTGGCCTTGCTGCTGCCCTACGCGACGCTGGAACCGGTGCGCGAACTCCTGTTGCAGCAGTTCATGGGCGAAAAATTCGGCCGCGATTCCATTTGGGAAACCCATCTGGCCGAGGAACTCTGGGCCACCGAGGTGGAACTGGAGGTCGTGCTGGACGAGCAGACCGTCCGACTGTCCGAGGTGGTCAATCTGGTGCCCGGCTCCCGCATTCTGCTGAACGCCACCCCCGGGTCGATGGTGCATATCAGCTGCGGATCGGTGCGGCTGTTCGAGGGGCGGGTCGGCCGCCGCAAGAACCGCATCGCGGTGCGGATCGAGCGCGAAGTGCCGCGTGCGCAACAGACTGACAGAAATTGATTCCGTTAACCTTTCCTTAACCAAGACGAGTGCAGCATGCCCGGTATGGAATGGATCCTGGAACTCGGCCTGTGCGGCCTGCTGATCGCCACGCTCTTTCACGCCCTGCGGCTGGAGCGGGCACTGGGCGTGCTGAAGCGCGACCGCACGGCGCTGGAATCGCTGGTGGCCGGTTTCAACGCCAGCACCGCGCAGGCGGAAACCAGCATCGCGCGCCTGCGCCAGGCCGCCGAGGGCGCGGGACGGGACATTGCCCAACGCATCGACGCCGGCACCACGCTGAAGGACGATCTGGCGTTTCTGACCGAACGCGGCGACCGCCTGGCCGATCGTCTGGAGACGCTGGTGCGGCAGGCTCGGTCCGTCGCGACGCCCGCGCCCGCGATGGCGGAAGCCGATGACGGCGAGCCCAGGGTGCGCAGCCAGGCGGAACGCGATTTGCTGAAAGCCCTGAGGATGGCGCGATGAAGCTGCCTGTCCCCGCGCCGCGGCTTCTGCCGCTGACCATCGTCGGGCTGGTCGCTCTCTTGGCCGTGAAATCCATCTGGTTGCTGCGTGCCTGGCCCGACGCCGGACCGATGACGATGGTCGGGGCGGCCCATGCCGCGGAACACGAAAAGAAACCAGACGAACCGCCACCGAAAAAGGAAACCACGCAGGGGGAAACGCCGCCGGCAGCCGTCGCGCCGGCCGGGGCGCCGCCGGTCACCGACGGCGAACGCGCGGTGCTGCTGGAATTGCGCCAGCGCCGCCAAGAACTGGAACGGCGCGATGCCACCGTCGCCGCTCGGGAATCCGTTTTGACCGCGGCGGAGCAGAAGATCGCCTCCCGCGTCGAAGAACTGCGAACGCTGCAAGACCAACTGTCGTCGCTGGACGCCACCCGCCAGCGGAAGGAGGAGGCCAACTGGCAGAGCCTGGTGAAACTCTATGAAACGATGAAATCCCGCGACGCGGCGGCCATCTTCAACGACCTGCCGATGTCGGTGCTGCTGCCGCTGATCGCGCACATGAAGGAAACCAAAGCGGCGCCGATTCTGGCGGCGATGTCGCCCGACAGGGCGCGCGACGTGACGGCGCAACTCGCGAAATCCAAAGGCCGTTTGGATATTCCCCCCGACCCGCCGGCCGCCAAACCGGCGGCTCCTTCTCCCACCAAAAGCTGAAAGGACTCTCCCCCCATGGCAATCGATAAATCCATGAACGTGCTCATCGTCGACGACTACAAAACGATGCTGCGCATCATCCGCAACCTGCTCAAACAGATCGAGTTCAATAACGTCGAGGAAGCCTCGGACGGGGCTGAGGCTTTGTCCAAGCTTCGGACAGGCAACTTCGGCCTGGTCATCAGCGACTGGAACATGGCGCCGATGACCGGCCTGCAACTGCTGCAGGAAGTGCGCGCCGACAGCCGGTTGAAGCAGACGCCGTTCATCATGATCACGGCGGAAAGCAAGACCGAGAATGTCGTCGCGGCCAAGGCGGCGGGCGTGTCCAACTACATCGTCAAGCCGTTCAACGCGGAAACGCTGAAAGACAAGATCGAAAAGGTCCTTGGGCATGCCTGATTCCTTCGATCGCAAAGATATCCTTTTGGCCGAGCGGCTCGCGGAAATACGCGCCAACCGGCCGAATGCCGAACCAGATATAGTCGCGGAGGTCGTACGTGCCGTGTTGACAACAATGAACCAGGATCTAACCATCCACGATACCGCCTTGCTGCTGGAGGTGGAGGAGCTGGGCCGCACCATCGCCAATGCCAAGGCGGAGATCGCGGCGTTGCGGGTGGATGAAATCACCGGCTGCCATATCCCCTTCGCCACCGATGAACTTGACGCGATCGTGGCGCACACGGCGGCGGCGACCGACGCCATTCTGGAAAGTTGCGAAACCCTGGACACGGTCGCGGGCACCGTGGACGGGGACGCATCCGCGAAGCTGCAGGATGCCACCACCCGCATCTACGAGGCATGCAGTTTCCAGGACATCACGGGACAGCGCATCACCAAGATCGTCAGCACGCTGAAAACCATCGAGGAAAAGGTCGCACGCATCATAGCAACCTTCGGCCACAAAACCGCCGGCCTGCCGCTGCCGCCATCGGTAGAACTGACGGCGGAGGAAGAACTGCTGAATGGCCCGCAACTGCCGCGACAGGCGATGGACCAGTCGGATATCGACAAGCTGATGGCGAGCTTCGATTGAACCGGTTTTGGGCATGTTGTGTGGCGGCGGTTGTCGTGGCGCTGCCAGCCCGGGCGGACGAACCGCTCGCGGTTGGCATACGTGCCGGTAACCACACCGGGTTTGGGCGTATCGTGTTCGATGTCGCGGCCGGTACGCGCTACACGCTGACCCGAGGCGGCGACACCGTGACCCTTCGTTTTTCGGATGCCACGGCGTTGGGCAAGCCGCCGCACCCGCCAACCAACGTGCGTTCCATGAAGGCGGCGGCCGAACGGGCGGAAATCGTGGTGGCCGCCGGCGCGGCGCTGCGAGAGATGCGGGTCGATGGCCATGTTGTCATCGACGTTCTGGATCCAACCGCGACACCGCCGCCGGCCGCCAAACCGGCGACGCCGCCCCTCGTACCACCGAAGCCGAAGGTGGAATCTGAACCGGTCAAGCCGCCGGAGCCGCCGCTGTCGCCGCCCGAAACCGCGGCACCCAGGCATGCCGAGGAACATGCGGCGGAGTCTCCAGCAGCCGGCCCCGGTCCGGTCGCTCTCGCCGCCACCGCTGTTATTCCGCCGGAGGGGGTTGCGTTTACTATTCCGCTTGGTCCGAAAGCCGGGGCGGCCGTGTTTCGGCGTGGTGCCGGCCTGTATGTCGTGTTCGACGAGCGCCGCCCGATCGACCTTGCCGGCCTGCGCGGAAATCCAGTGTTCGGGACCGCCAATGTGCGGGAATTGCAATCCGGCACGTTGATTGCCCTGACTCCGCCGCCGAATACGGACGTGTCCCTGGCGCAAACGCCGACCGGCTGGAAAATCGCCGCGCAGCCCGCCATCAAATCCGCGCGTGCGATCCCCTATTCGCCGAAGGACGGGCATCTCGATTTGCCAGCGGATGCGCCCGGCAGCGTGGTCAGCATGGCCGATCCGAACTCCGGCGCCACTCTGCTGATCGGCACGCTGCGCCGCCCGGGTCAGGCGGTGCTGACCGGCCGGCGCACTGCTGAATTTGCGTTGTTGCCGGCGATGATGGGGGTGGTTCTGGAGCCTCTCGCCGACGGTGTCGCACTGCGGACCGTGCCCTCCGGCTTCCTGGTTACCGGCGGACCGAGCGGGCTGGCGATCACCCAGCCCACACCCGCGACCGAAGCGGCGGCCGCTGCCGCGCACCTGACGCGGCGCTTCAAACTGCCGGCGCGATCCCTGGAAGCTTTAAGCCACGCCTTATCGCTCGGCATCGCCGAGGCAGCAGCCACTTTGCCGCGCGCCCGCGGCCCTAAACGCCGAGCCGTCGCCAGCACCATGTTGTCCCTTGGGATGGGGGCGGAGGCGGAGGCACTGCTGCTTGTGGCTTCCGAACAGGATCCGAAAGAAGCGGCCTCGCCGGACACGATAGGACTGACCGCGATCGCCGCGCTGATGGCGGGGCGCCCGGCCGATGCAACCGGGATCGACGATCCGCGCTTGTCGGGCACCGACGAAATCGCGCTATGGCGCTCTATTCGGCAGGCGTTCGCGGAAGAAGATTCTCCCACAGCTGCCGTCGCATTCACCGCGACTGGCGCACTGGCGTTGCTTTATCCGCCCGGCATTCGGGACCGCATCCTGCCAACGGTGGTGGAAACCATGGTTCTGGGCGGAGAACCGGCGGCTGCGAAACGCTTGCTGGCCCTGGCGGGCGGGGCGCCGGGTATGGGATTTGCCCGTGCACTGCTGCGGCAAGCGGACGGCGACGCTCCGGGCGCATTGGCCGCGCTGGACGCGCTCGCCAACAGCCACGACCAGCGCGACCGCGCCCGGGCGGCGGCGCGCGCGGTGGAACTGCGGCTGGCTTCGGGCCAGTTGGACGCGGGGCAGGCGGCCGATGCGCTGAACAAGCTTCGCTACACATGGCGCGGCGACCGTCGCGAACTGGCGCTGCGGGAGCGTATCGCCGATCTGCGGCAACGCGCTGGCGCCTGGCGCGCGGCCTTGGCGGAGCTCAGAACCTCGCAGGGCGATTTCCCGGATCATGCACGGGCCATTCAGACCCACCTGATGGGGATGTTCATCGCATTGCTCTACAGCGAGGCCACTGATGCGCTTCCGCCGCTCGATCTGGTGGCGCTGGTGGATGAGAACGACGACCTGTTCAGGACCACGCCCGGCAACGAGGCTATGCAGTCTCGGCTCGCTGATCGCCTGATGGCGCTGGACCTGCCGTCGCGCGCCGGGCCGTTGTTGGAGAAGCTGGCGGCATCGGCGATCACCCCATTGGGTCGCGCCGGTTTCGGCGCGCGCCTGGCGGACCTGCGATTGAAGGAAGGCGATGCGGCGGGGGCACTGGCCGCCTTGACGGCATCCGCCGCGCCCGCGCTGGATCCTGCTTTGGCAGAGCAGCGCGGTATCCTGGCTTCGGTCGCCCAATCCCGGCTGGGCGACGCGGCGGGGGCAATCGAATCTCTGGGCGGCCTGACCGGGCTTCGCGCGGACACCGCGCGGGCCGCGGTCTACGAAAATGCCGGCAATTGGCCCGCCGCGGAGGAAGCGTTGACGACGGTGGTGGGAAACACGATCCCGGAAAGCGGGGAATTGAATGACGACCAACGGCAGCTTGTGCTGCGGCTGGCCGCCGCCGCGCAACGGTCCGGCGATCGCAACGGCTTGGCGGCGTTACGGGCGACACTGGATTCACGCCTGGGGTCAGGCCCACTTGCCGATATGATCCGGCTGTTGACCGCCGCACCAGTGAACGGCACTGGCGACCTCCCGCGCGCCGAACGGGAAATGGGCCTCGCGCACGCTGTTCCCGCCGCTCTGGCGGCGTTCAGAGGTCAATGATGTAGCTGGCATGCGTTTTTTGGCCCTTGGGGGCAAAAAACCGCTTGCGTTCACCCCCCCCTTTCCCCATTTTCCGCCGCCTTGGCCCAAGGGGGTGGTGCGGAACTGTCCGCGCCACCCAACAGGCTGTCTACTGGTAGGAGGGTACGCGATGAACGCACTCAGCCCACTGGGGATGGTCTCGGATTTCCCGAGCAGCAACCAGTCGTCGTCCGATCTTGCTCGGGCACAGGAACAGAGTACCGAGGTCCAGAAGGACTACTTCGTCGAAAAGGACGGGGTGAAGTTCGCTGGCACGCATCTGCTGATCGATCTGTGGGGCGCCAGCAATCTTGCCGACCCCGCGCATATCGATCGCGCGCTACGCGAAGCCGCGGAAGCCGCCGGGGCCACGATTCTGCACGGGCATTTCCACCACTTCTCGCCCAATGGCGGCGTGAGCGGCGTGCTGGTGCTTGCCGAAAGCCACATATCCATCCACACATGGCCAGAGCGGGATTTCGCCGCGATCGACGTGTTCATGTGTGGCGAGTGCAACCCGTATAAGGGTTTGCCGGCGATCAAGGCAGCGTTCCAGCCGGCGTCCGTGCAGCTGAGCGAGCAGCGGCGCGGGCTGGTCGTTTAACCCAATTTTCTGTTGACGCGGCACACGGCCCGGACCACGCGTCCGGGCCGTGTTTTCGTATGGAGACCCTCCCCCAATGGCGCCAAATATGACGACCGATAGCTGGATCAACGAATCGCTCTACCCCGACTGGGGCCAGCGCTTCCTGGTAACGCGCGAGTTGGCGCGGGTGAAAAGCGACTTCCAGGACATCGTGATTTTTGAAAGTTCTTCCCATGGCCGCGTCATGGTGCTGGACGGCGTGATCCAGATCACCGAACGCGATGAGTTCGTCTATCAGGAGATGCTGACCCACGTGCCGCTGCTGGCGCACGGTTCGGCCGCGAACGTGCTGATCATCGGTGCCGGCGACGGCGGGGTTCTGCGCCGCGTGTTGCAGCACAAGAACGTCCAGCGCGCCGTCATGGTCGAGATCGACGGTGAGGTGATCCGCCTGTGCAAGGAATTCCTGCCTGGCATCGCGGGCGACGCCTGGAACGATCCGCGCGCCGACGTGATCGTGGGTGACGGCATCGACTACGTGAAACGCGCCCCGGATGCATCCTTCGACGCGATCATCGTGGATTCCACCGACCCGATCGGCGTGGGGGAGGTGCTGTTCACCGACGAATTCTACCAAAACTGTGCCCGCATCCTGACGGCGAACGGTTTGATCGTGAACCAGTGCGGCGTGCCCTTCATGCAGGCGGACGAATTGCGGGAGACCAGCCTGCGCCGTCGTCAGTTTTTTCCCCATGTGACGGCGTATGTCGCCGCGGTACCAACGTATGTCGGCGGGTTCATGACGCTGGGTTGGGCAGCCAAGCACGCCGGCCTCACCACAGTACCGGTTGCCGAGATTAGCGCCCGGGCCGAAGCCGCTGGTATCCTGGGCAGCACGCGGTACTGGACGCCGGAGATTCACGCTGGCGCCTTTAACCTGCCGCCCTATATCGGGATGCATCTGCCATGACCGACAACGTCCTCGTCACGCGCGACTCCGGCACGATGGAGATCGTGTTCAACCGGCCGGAGAAGAAGAACGCGCTGACGCGGGACATGTACGCGGCCGTGGTGGACGCGCTGGTGTCAGCGGACGCGGATTCGGCGATACGGGTCGTGATCCTGACCGGAACCGGCGAGACTTTCACCAGCGGCAACGACATCAAGGATTTTCAGGTCCGAGCGGCCGGCGCGAACGCAAGCGCGGCCTCGCCGTTTCTGACAGCGATTTCGACCATGCAGAAGCCACTGATCGGCGCGGTGAACGGGGCGGCCATCGGCGTCGGCACCACCATGCTGGCGCATTGCGATCTGGTCGTCGCGGCGCGCTCCGCGCGCTTCGTCATGCCGTTCACGAGCCTCGGATTGGTGCCGGAGGCCGGCAGTTCGTTGTTGTTCCCCCGCATGATCGGCAACCAGCGGGCCAGCGCGCTGCTGCTGCTGGGGGAGCCTTTGTCGGCGGAAACCGCGTTCGAGTGGGGCTTCGTCAACCAGGTGGTGGACGACGCGGCGCTCATGGAAACCGCGCGGGGATTGGCCCGTCGCATGGCGGCCCTGCCGCCGCAAGCCGTGCGGGAGACGAAGAGGTTGATCCGGCACGGCCAGCAAGACGTGACGGCAAGGATCGCGGAGGAACTGGTGTTGTTCCGGGAGCGGTTGGGTTCGCCAGAGGCGGCGGAGGCGTTCGCCGCATTCGTCGAGAAGCGGAAGCCGGATTTTTCGCGGTTTGGGTGACACGGGCCCATAAACAAACCGTCATGGTCGGGTCAAGCCCGAGGATGACGGGTGTAAAAAATCACGCCACCTGAAACGTCTTATGCTTCCGAATATGCGCTGCCAGCCCGCCATCGCGCACGATATTGATCATCACCTTCGGCAACGGTGCCGCCTGGATCGTCGCGCCGGTTGAGACGTTGCGCCCCGTCCCGGCTTCCAGATCGAATTCCAGATCGTCCCCGGTATGAATTCCCGCCGTATCGCAGATAAACACCGGCAGCCCAATATTGATCGCATTCCGGAAGAAAATCCGAGCGAAGGACGGTGCCACGACTACGCCGATGCCGGCGGCCTTGATGACCAGCGGTGCGCCTTCCCGCGACGACCCGCAGCCGAAATTTTTCCCGGCCACCAGGATGTCGCCCGGCCGCACCCGCTGGCCGAAGCCTGGATCGATGTCCTCCATCAGATGCCTCGTCAGATCGCGCGGATCCAACGAGGCAGTCTTGTATTTGGAGGCGATGATATAATCCGTGTTGATATCGTCGCCGAAGCAATGTGCGCGTCCCGCGATGTTCATGCCGCATATCCTCTTGGATCGGTAATCCACCCTGTCAAAGCCGATGCCGCCGCCGTGGCCGGGGAGGCGAGATAGATGAAACTCTCGGCGTTCCCCAGCCGCCCTTTGAAGTTGCGGTTAGCAGTGGACAGCACGTTCTCCCCCACATCCGGCACGGCGAAATGGCACCCACCGGCGCACCCCGAGCATCCGGGGGTGGCGATGACGGCGCCGGCCTTGACCAGCGTCGCCAATACGCCGGACTGCATCGACGCCACCATGGTGTCGCGCGACGACGGGGTGACGATCAGCCGCACGCCGGGGGCGATGTGCTTGCCTTTCAGGATGCGCGCTGCCTCGGCCAGGTCGGTCGACCGAGCGGCGTTGCAGGTGCCGATGACGACCTGATGCACTTTGGTGCGGGGCAGGTCCTCGATGGCGACGACCTTGTCCACGTTGTGCGGCAGGGCGATGCGCGGGGTCAGCGCCGAGGCGTCGATGTCCACAATTTGGGAATACGTGGCGTCGGGATCGGCGGTCAGATGCGTCCATGGCCGTTGCAGCCGGCCGTTCAGCCAAGCCTCGGTCACCGCGTCGGTGCCGATCAGCCCGGCCTTGGCCCCCATCTCGATTGCGAGGTTGGTGAGCGTGAAGCGCCCGTCCATCGACATAGCCTCGATGGTCGGGCCGGCGAACTCGATCGCCGCGTAGTTGGCGCCGTCGGCCCCGATGCGGCCCGCGATGGCCAGCGCGAGATCCTTGGCGCCGACGCCAGCCGGCAATGCGCCGGTGCAGCGCACCAGAATGGTCTCCGGCACCCGCATCCACAGCTGCCCGGTCGCCATCGCGGCGGCCATGTCGGTGGAGCCGACGCCCGTCGTGAACGCCGCCAGCGCGCCGCCGGTGCAGCTATGGGAATCCGACCCGATCGCCAGGTCGCCGGGGGCGATGTGCCCGCGTTCCGGCAGCACCACGTGGCTGATGCCGTCGCCCATCTCATACAGCTTCACGCCCTGGGCGATGGCGAACGCCCGCAGCTTGGTGTGTGCTGCCGCCGAAACCGCGTTGGGGCTCGGGTGGTGATCCAGGAACAGGATGTATTTCGAAGCATCCCACACCTGCTCGGTGCCCATGCTTGCGAGCAACTCCATCGCCAGCGGGCGGTTGCCATCGTGCGAATAGGTCAAATCCAAAGACGCCACCACGATGTCTCCCGCATGGGCATCCTGGCTGCTTTTGGTGGAGAGGATTTTTTCCGCGATTGTCTTACCCATCCGGCTACCCTTGTGTCTGGACCCGGCCGGGATGTTAGCCCTACCATCGCCGCCAGCAAAGCGAGGGGGCGACGGCCATGCGCAAGACCACTTTATTCCGGCAGTTGATCGAAGCCGAGGAAATCCTCATCCAGCCCGGCGTCTACGATGGCTTCAGCGCGCGTCTGGTGCAGCAGATGGGCTTCAAGTGCGGCGGTATCTCAGGCGCCGGCCTGTCGGAAACCACCTTGGGTTGGGCCGATGTGGGCATCCTGAGCTACGAGGCGAACGTCTCTCGTTCCCGGGACATCGCCGCCTGCGTGGACATCCCGTTAAGTGCCGACGCCGACACCGGCTACGGCAACGCCGTCAACGTGTTCTTCACCGTGCGCGGGTTCGAGGCCGCCGGCCTGGATGGCGTCATGCTGGAAGACCAGGTGTCCCCCAAACGCTGCGGCCACATGGACGGCAAGGAGGTGATCTCCGCCGAGGAGGGTGTCGAGAAAATCCGCGCCGCCGTTGAGGCTCGGAAAGACCCCGATTTTATTATCAAGGCACGCACCGATGCCACCGCCACGCACGGGGTGAAGGAGGCCATCCGGCGCTTGAATCTATACGCCGAGGCCGGCGCCGATTTGCTCTTCGCCGATGCGTTGTTGCTGAAAGAAGACATCGCGCTGGTGGCGAAGGAGGTGTCCAAGCCGCTGTCGGTCAACATGGGTTTCGGCATTCGCGCTCGCCCGACGACCCCGCTGCTGTGCGCTCGCGAGTTGCAGGACGTCGGCGTCGCGGTCGCGTCCTACCCCCGCCTGGTCACCAGCGCCGCGATCATGGGCATGCGCAACGCGCTTAGCGTGCTGAAGCAGTCGATCGAGGAAGGCCGCGTGATCGAACGGCCGGAATTCGCGGTCTCATTCCAGGAAATCAACGACCTTATGGGCCTTGGGACGATCCGCGAACTGGAGCAGAAATTCCTGACCAAGGACCAGTTGGCATCCAAATACGGCGACGCGGGCAAGGCGGCGGCGGGGCATTGAACCGTGAGGGACGCTTCCCGTTTTAATCCGTTATCGTCCGGCCTGACCCGACCATGACCGGTAAAACCGAGGAGCCGATATGACCGACGCACCTGTTCAGTCTCACGACTCAGCCGACATCCGTTGGATTACCCTGAACCGCCCCCGAGCCGCTAACGCCATCGATAGTGCCTTGGCCAATGGTCTCGCTGCCGAACTGGCGAAGGCCGCCCTCGATCCGGCGGTGAAGGCGGTCGTTTTGACTGGCTCCGGCACGCGCGTCTTCTCCGCCGGCGTCGATATCCGCAACGGCGAAGATGGGGACCAGCGCCGACGCAACCTGCGGACCTGCTTCTGGGCGATCCTTGGGTTTCCCAAACCGCTCGTTGCTGCCATCAACGGCGTGGCGACCGGCGGCGGCTGCATGCTGGCGCTGCTGGCGGATCAACGCGTGTGCGGTAACGGCTCTTCCTTCGTCCTGCCGGAAATCGATATCGGCATCCCAACCTATCCGGCATTGGCAATTCTCAGTCTTCAGCTCGGGCACGCGTTGGCGGCCGATTTGGTGCTGAGCGGCCGGCGTGTATTGCCGCCGGAAGCGGAGCGACTGGGATTGGCCATCGAAGCGCCACCCGGCGGCCTGGAAGCCGCAGCCGAATCCCATGCCGCCATGCTCGGCGCCAAACCGGCCGAAACATACCGCCTGTGCAAGACCTGGCTGAACCGGCGCATGCGGGCAGCCATCGAAGACGCCACGCAAGCTGGCGCGACATTGGAAGGACGTTAAGACATGTTCGACGAATTAGCCCCGGAACACGCGGAACTCCGCCAAGCGGCCCGCCGCTTCGCCGAGGAACAGCTTGAACCGATCGCGATGGAAATCGATCGTACCGGCGAGGTCCCCGCCCACACCATGGATGTGCTGCGCGAGCACGGTTATCTGGGGATGCGCCTGCCGCCGGAAATCGGAGGCGCAGGCCTGGGTATTTTCGAATATTGCATCATCCAGGAGGAGTTCAGCCGCAGTCACCGCATGTTCACCTTGCTGACCGGTGCCACCAGCGGCTTGACCCCAACAGCGATTTTGCGCCACGGCTCGGCGGCGCAGAAGGACAAATACCTGAACGGTTTGGTGACCGGCCGGATCAAAAGCGCCTTCGGCCTGACGGAACCTGAATCGGGTTCGGACTCGGCAGCGATGAAGACGCGCGCAATCAAGAAGGACGACGGCTGGGTGCTGAACGGGCGCAAGCATTTTATCAACGGCGGCGGATCGGCCGATGTGCTGATGGTGATGGCCGTCACCGACCCGGAAAAGCGGGCACGCGGCGGCATTTCCGCCTTCCTGATCGACAAGGGCACCCCCGGTTTCAGCGTCACTCGGATCGATACCACGATGGGGTCGGAGGCGATCAAGCTCGCGGAACTCACCTTCGAGGATTGCTTCGTTCCGGACGAGGCCGTGCTGGGAAAAGTCGGCGACGGCTTCCGTTTCGCGATGGAGTCCCTGGACGAAGGCCGTCTGAATGTCGCTTGCGCCTGCCTCGGCGTCGCCGACCGGGTTTTGACGATGGCGATCGGTCACGCACAGCAGCGCAAGACATTCGGCAAGCCGCTGAGCGAGCGTCAGGCCATCCAGTGGATGCTGGTCGATTCAGCAACCGAACTACAAGCCGCGCGTGCCATGGCCTACGATGTGCTGCGGCGCATCGATGCCGGCCAGAACACGGGCGCCGGCCCCAGCATGGTGAAATTGTTCTGTTCGGAAATGGTTGGCCGGGTGGCGGATCGCGCGGTGCAGGTGCATGGCGGCATGGGCTTGATCCGTGGCTTCCCGGTGGAACGCTTCTACCGAGACATCCGCCATTACCGCGTCGGCGAAGGCTCGTCCGAGGTCCAACGCATGGTTATCGCCCGTCGCCTGCTCGGCACGCGTGGCGGCTGAATGCCCATCTGCTCCATCCAAGGCCTGACCAAGCGCTACGACAGCCACGACGGTGGCGTCGTCACGGCGCTGGAGGCGCTGAATTTCGACGTCGCGGACGGCGAGTTCGTCGCTGTCGTCGGCCCCAGCGGCTGCGGCAAATCCACGCTGCTGCACATTCTGGCAGGGGTATTTTCCGCCAGCGGGGGACAGGCGCTGTTGCGCGGCCGACCGGTGAACGGCCCACGGCGCGACGTCGGGGTGGTATTCCAGGACGCGCTGCTGCTGCCCTGGCGGCGGGTGCTGGATAACGTGCTGCTGCCGGCCATCGTGCACGGATTGCCGATGGTCCCGGCGCGGGAACGGGCGGCGTCGCTGTTGCACCTGGTCGCACTCGATGGCTTCGCGGATAAGTACCCGCGCGAGTTATCCGGCGGCATGCAGCAACGCGTCGCCATCGCGCGCGGGTTGTTGCACGATCCGGCCATCCTGCTGATGGACGAACCCTTCGGCGCGCTGGACGCCATGACCCGCGAGCAAATGAATCTCGATCTGCTGGATATTTGGCAAGCGTCCCGCAAGACCATCCTGCTGATTACTCATTCGATCGGGGAGGCGGTGTTCCTCGCCGACCGGGTGCTGGTGATGTCGCCGCGCCCCGGCCGCATCATCGATGAAGTTACGGTCGATCTGCCAAGGCCGCGCCGGTTGGAGATGATGGCCACGCCGGAGTTCGGTGCATTGACCCATCGTATCCGAGCACAGTTGGGGATCGTTCGCCAATGACCCGCTGGCTCCTGCCGATTTCGGCGCTGTTTCTGCTGGTGCTGTGGGAGGGCGCGGTCGATCTCCTGCACATCCCCAACTACGTCGTCCCGGCTCCGTCAGCCGTGGTGTCGGCCTCGATCCGGATGGCGGAGTCAGGCCTGCTGATTGAAAATGCCCTGGTCACGCTGATCGAGACCCTCGCCGGTTTCGCCGTGGCATTCGTACTGGCCGGCGTGTTGGCCGTGCTCATCAGCGAATTCCGTATCGCCGAGAAGTTGATCTACCCGTACGTGGTCGCGCTGCAATCGATGCCCAAGGTCGCGGTCGGGCCGCTGATCGTGATCTGGTTCGGGTTCGGACTGTCCTCGAAGATCGCGCTGTCCGCGTTGCTGGCGATGTTCCCCATGCTGGTGAATTTCGTGCAAGGCCTGCGCGCCGCCGACCAAGGGCGGCTGAACCTCATGCGGGCGCTCGATGCCTCGCGTTGGCAAACATTGTGGCTGGTGCGCATTCCCTACGCGCTGCCCTTCTTCCTCGCCGGCCTCGAACTCGGCGCCATCTATGCCATGCTCGGCGCCATCGTGGGGGAGTTCCTGGGGTCCACATCGGGCCTGGGCAATTGGCTGCTGGCGATGAACTTGAACCTGGATATATCCGGGTCCTTCGCGCTGCTGATCCTGCTGGCGCTGTATGGCATCGTGCTGCAATGGCTGGTCGCGGTGCTACGGCGGCGGGTACTGTTCTGGGCGCAGCAGGACACGCGACCAAACGAAACCGGAGGCAAACCATGAACGTAAATCCGGCAGTTGGATGATTGCCAAGCCCGGGAGAATCGTTGGATTCTGCCGGTATGACCCAGCAAATCCCAGGTGCGGTCAGTCACCCCTCGGGTGAACAACCGCCAGTTGAAGAGCCGCCCGCGACCGCTGACACAT
>CAIYDT010000202.1 GCA_903924985.1 uncultured Acetobacteraceae bacterium | reverse complement strand
GATCCACCCCTTGCGCCTGCCAGATACGGTCTGAAACGCGGTCCAGCCAGCACGGCGGAGGCGCGTCCATTATGTTGCGTATGGTTAAATATTATGGTGCCGTCTCATGACCCCGAAACGCGATGAATAAGATGGGCTAGCCTGTGCCTCGCCCACGACCAGGGTTTCCAAAACCAGGCCGAGCTTAGAATTGCGGGTGATCTTGAACGTGCGGATGGGCGAAAGAAGGGGACCTGCGTCCGTCACGCTGAACACCCCGGAGTGGGTGTAGCGCTCAAAGCATTCCCACTGCCAGTCGGTCACGCTGCTACCGCCCCCTTAAAGTGCAATCGAATTCGCCCCCCGACTTTGATACGAACGTCTTGACTTGTGCAATGCCACCGAGACTCGCGTGCGGGTATTCGGCGCATCTCCGCGCTCAAGACCCAAAATGGCGCCGGGCGATGGCGGTGGTCGGCGCTAACCGTCGACCGCGGTCATCACCGGATGTCCGCTATGTGACTTGGGCACCGCGCCGTCGAGCGGCTGGCTTGGGTCGATACCCGACTTTCAAACTGACCCACTACCGGAAAATAAACCAAATATTTCGCCATCCTCGTGTCAAGCACGAGGTTGACGAAAAAGAGACTGCCGGATCCCAAATGCAATCCGCCTGACCCACACCCCGTCCAGCTTGACACCCTCGGCGCCCCCCGAAAGGATCGGCCCGCTCAATCAAAAGGAGTTCCCATGGCGGTGCTACCGCTCGAGGGCGTGACCGTCCTCGAATTCACCCATACCGTCATGGGGCCGACCTGCGGCGTCGTGCTGGCCGACCTCGGCGCCGACGTGATCAAGATCGAGCCCGCGCCGAACGGCGATCACACACGCAACCTGCGCGGCTTCGCCAGCGGCTTCTTCTGCTATTTCAACCGCAACAAGCGCGGCGTGTGCCTGGACCTCAAAACCGAGGCGGGCAGGGCGATCGCGCACGACATGCTGCGCACCACCGACGTCCTGATCGAAAACTTCGGCCCCGGCACCATGGATAAGCTCGGCCTCGGCTGGGACGCAGCGCACGCGATCAACCCGCGGCTGATCTATCTGGCGATGAAGGGTTTCCTGCCCGGCCCCTACGAGCACCGGCCGGCGCTGGACGAGATCGTGCAGTACATGACGGGGCTCGCGTACATGACCGGCCCGCCCGGCCAGCCGCTGCGCGCCGGAAGCTCGGTCGTGGACATCATGGGCGGCGTGATGGGCGTCATCGGTGTGATGGCGGCGCTGCGCCAGCGCGACAAGGACGGGGAGGGGCGCAAGGTCACCAGCTCGCTCTACGAGTCGTGCGCCTTCCTGGTGGCGCAGCACATGGCCGGGGAGGCCGCGACCGGCACCCCATCGCCGCCGATGCCGATCCGCAGCGGCGCCTGGGGGATCTATGAGACCTTCGCGACGAAAAATGGGGAAAAACTGTTCATCGGCATCACCTCCGACAATCACTGGCGCAGTTTCTGCCGGCACTTCGATCGGCCCGACCTGCTGACGGATCCACGCTTCCTGACCAACCCGGACCGCGCGACCAACCGCAACCAACTGCGGCCCTACGTGACGGAGATCGTGGCGCAGTACGATATCGGGACGCTGGAGCGCATCATGGACGAGATCAACATCCCGTTCTCCCCGGTGCGCACCCCGTCCGACCTGTTCGAGGACCCGCAGCTCAACGCGCACGGCCGCATGATGGCGGTGCGCATGCCCGATGGTAGCCACGCCAAGCTGCCGGGCCTGCCGATCTGCTTCGACGGCGAAGCGCCGGGCCTGCGCATGCAGCCGCCCCAGGCCGGGGAGCATACCGACTCGATCCTGAGCGCGCTGGGCTACTCGCCGGAGAAGATCGCGGAACTGCGCGTGACGAAGTCGGTTCGCTGAATGCCGATCTGGATACCGATCGCGGTCACCGCCGCGCTGTTCCAGTGTTGGCGCACCGCATTGCAGCAGAAGCTGCGGCATTTGCTATCGGTCAACGGCGCCGGGTTCGTGCGATTCCTGTATGGCGCCCCCACGGCGAGCCTGCTGCTGTTCCTGTCGCTGAAGATAACCGGGGCGCCGCTGCCCGAGGCGAACTGGACGTTCGTCGCCTTCTGCGCCGCCGGCGGTATCGCGCAAATCCTGGCCACCAATCTGCTGATCATGGCCTTCGGCTACCGCAACTTCGCCGTCGGCACCGCCTACGGCAAGACCGAGACGGTGCAGAGCGCGGTCATCGCCTTCATCTTCCTGCACGAAGTACTGAGCGGCCTTGCCTGGATCGGGATCGCGATCGGATTGACCGGGGTGATGACCCTGTCGCTCGCCGGCAAAGGCTTCAAGCCGCGCGACCTGCTGATGGCCTCGATCCAGCCGGCGGCGCTGTGCGGCCTGGGGGCGGGGTTCATCTTCGCTTTCAACATCATCTTCATCAAAATGGCGTTCTACTCCCTTCCGGGGCCGAGCCTGGTGGTGCGCACCATGTTCGGGCTGGTGATCACCAACACGCTGCAGATCCTGATGCAGGGGTCTTTTCTGCTGCTGCGGGAGCCTGGGCAGTTGGCCAAGGCATTCAGTACCTGGAGGACCTCGATGTGGGCCGGAACGCTGTCGGCTTGCGGATCGGCGTGCTGGGCGACGGGTTTCGCGCTGACCGATGTGGCGCTGGTGCGGTCGGTTGGGCAAATCGAGCTGGTGTTCACCCTGCTTTTTAGCCGATTCTATTTGAAGGAAACATTGAAACGTTCCGATGTCACAGGATTGGTGCTTGTCGTTGGTGGCGTGCTGCTCATTGTAATTGGCCACTAAAAAGAGGGGTGTGAAATAGAAATTCAACTAAAAGTTGTAAAATGGCGTATTTCCGGTGAATTTTAGTGGCTTTTCACATCGTAATCACCGAGCTATAAGGGAATTGCCTAATCTATGGGACTAGGATATATTTTGAAGCAATTGGTAGGTGTCTCCCGCTCTTAAGGTTGAAAACCATGCGGCCCTTTGGAATTTGTCGTTCAGGATTTTTATTTCGGAAAGCTTTACTCCTGGCGTTGTTGCCGGTGGGCGTTTTTGCTTTTGCCGGCGCAAGCCGAGCGGACGTGATCATCGATGTTAATAATGAGTTGCTGCATATCATCGCGAATACATCGCCGGCGTTGATCGACGGGCCGCCGAACGTGGCGCGCGAAATCGCCATGGTCGACGGCGCGATGTACGACGCGGTGAACGCCGCCAGCGGCGGCACCGGGTCGACGCCTTATCAGTTTTATAGCGGCGGGGCGGTCGCGAACGCCTCGGCCCAGGCCGCGGCGTTATCGGCGGCTTACACGGTGATGACCGCTCTCTATGGCACCGGGTCGCTGTATCAGCAGCTCGCGGGCGTCACCGCGGCGACCTACTCGGCCACCGTCGCCGCGACTCCCTCCTTAGCGGCGATTTTGCCGGCGAATCTGTCTTCCTTCACATCCGCCGGGACGATCGTCGGCCCGACTACGACCCAGTACACCGCGATCACGAACGATTTGGCCGCCATCGGGGCGGAACTGGCGTCGATTGCCGCCAGTGCCAACACCGCCGCCGCGGGTTCCGGCACCAACGGGACCAACCTGGGCACGACGGCGGGCAACGCCATGATCGCCGGACGGGCCAGCGACAACAGTCAGGCCGCCATGATTTCGAGCCTGACCAACACCGCGCCCACGACCGTCGTTACGCCGGGCGTTTATGTGGCCCCTTCGAGTCGTCCGCCGCTGGAGCCGGCCGCTGGATCGGTGACGCCGTTCATTGCCACCCCAGCCCAGCAAACCGCTGCGATCGGCGCGGTGCCCAACCCGCCCGCTGTCAGCTCTTCCGCCTATGCGAATATTTTACTGCGGACCGAATGCCAGGGCTCCTCGGGCGTTCTGCCCGCCAACGTGATCTCGGCGTGCCAGGCGGCTGGCTGGGCTCCGCAGACCGCGGCGCAGGCGCAAGCCGCACTGTACTGGAATGATCCGGGCGGCACCTATCAGCCGCCGGGCCATTGGCTGGCGATCGCCGACGCCGCCGCGAGTTCGACCAGTTTGGGCCTGTTGCAGCACGCTCAGGTAGACGCATTGGTCGGTGCGGCGATGTCCGACGCCGGCGCCGCCGCGTGGCAGGTCAAGTTCAATGGCAACGGCGATGGCTTCAACGGCAACCTGTGGCGGCCGATCACGGCCATCCAGGATTGCGCGAACTGGAATGCCACCTTCACCGCCGCCAACGCCTGCGATCCGACCTGGAGTTCGCTCATCGCTACTCCGCCGCACCCCGACTACCTCGCCGGCCATCCGGCCTTCAGCGGCGCCGCTGCCGCCGTGCTGGATAATTTCTTCCAGACCGACAACGTCCCGGTCGCCGTCGCCGATCAGGCGTATTGCAATGGCGGCACCGCGACGCGGGACGCCACCGGCGCTGTGACCGCCTGCACGTTGAACAGCATTACCTATTCCATCAGCAATCCCAGCGACTGCAACAACGCTGCCACTGGCGCCGAAGCCCCCCTGAACCCGGATTTCACTGTCAATCCGCTCTATAACGCCAGCCCGTTGATTTGCGCGGCGACCATCGCGTTCACCGGGTTCCAGGATGCTTCCAGCGGCGATCTGGGCTCGACCTTCAGCCGGGTGGTCGGCGGCATCCATTCGTCGATAGCGGTTACCAATGCGTTGGCGTTGGGCAACCAGATCGGTCAGGCGGTCGCTAACGATGCCAATATCCCCGAACCCGGCACACTGGCGCTTCTGACGGTGGGGTTCGCGGGAATCGGGATGCTGCGGCGCCGCGGCACCCTTCGGTTGGCCGGGTTAGGGGGTTATAGGGTTGGGCCCCACCCCTCCAGGTCCGGCACAGGTACGGCGTGACGATAGCTATGGACTGGGGTCCCTTGGCGGCTACATTGGCCGGACGGGTCACGCTGGTCGCTTGGCCGGCAGCAAAGGGTAGACCGAATGGAACGGAATAACGGCCCGGACGCGGCGTCGCCGCGGAGCGGCGCGCGTGGGACGGACCAAGGCGGTACGAAGATACCGCCGCCCCGCGGGGCGGGGTTCCCCCTGCGCATGCACCATTTGCTGTTTATCGCGTTCACCCTTGTGGCGGCGGTGCCCATCGCGGCTCTGGCCCTGTGGGAAGGCCGCACGGCGTTTCAGAACGAACTCGACTCGGTGCGCGAACGCCATCTGCTGGTCGCCCGAAACCTGACGTCGACCGTGTCGCGCTACGTGAAGGACCTGAAGGCGGTCTTCGGCGTGGCCATCGAAAGCGGTGCGCTGGAAACCCCGGTCACCGGTCTGGCGGATCTGCTGACTTCGCTGGAGGTCGTGCACGTCTGCGTGCTGGGGTCCGATGGCAGCGTGGAAAGCTGGATGCGCGGCCTGCCGGAATCCGAGATGCAGCCGGTCACCGACAAGCGGTTCCAGGAACTGCGGGTGCTGCCGAAGGCCGGCTCGACCGATACGGTCATGTCCAACCTGTATCACGACGCGAAGAACAACCCGGTTTTCTATCTGATTAAGCCGCTTTCCAACGGCCGCATCGCGCTGGGCATCGTGCGCACCCGCTATCTGGTGTCGTTGCAGCAGACCATTGCCTTCGGCGATCACGGCCACGCGGTCATCACCGACGCCAAGGGGCAGGTCATCGCCCACCCGCTGAAGGACTGGGTCGCGGCATCGCGCGACATCTCCGGCGTGAACGTCGTGGCGGCCATGATCCGGGGCGAAACCGGGGTGGATCAGTTCTACTCCCCCGCGTTCCATGACGATATGATCGCCGGTTACGCCGTCGTGCCGGAAACCGGCTGGGGCGTCATGGTGCCGCAGCCGATCACCGAGTTGCGGCGCCGGGCCAGCATCGTCAACCAGATGGCGACCATCATCGCCGTCGCGTCCTTCGTGACCGCTGCGCTCCTGAGTTGGTTGATCGCGGTGTATCTCGCCCGCCCGGTGCGGGTGGTGGCCTCCACCGCCGAAGCGGTGCTGGATGGCAACGAAGAAGTATCGGTGCCGGTGTTCCGCGGCGCCGTCCCGCGCGAGATCCGCCAGCTCGGTCTCGCCTTCAATACCATGCTGGACGATTTGCGGCGCAAGGCCGCCGAAACGCTGCAAGCGTTGCGTCAGGCGGAAATGTCGAATGAAGCCAAGACCCAGTTCCTGGCCAACATGAGTCACGAAATCCGCACGCCGCTGAACGGCGTGGTGGGCATGATCGAGCTGATGCGGATGACCGAAATGTCGGACGCCCAGAGCAGCTACATGGAACAGGCGTCGCAATCCAGCCAGGCCCTGCTGCTGCTGATCGAAGATATCCTCGACCTGTCGCGCATTGAAGCGGGCCGGTTGGAGCTTGAAAACGCACCGTTCCATCTGCCTATGCTGGTGCAGGATCTCCGCGTGTTGTTCGCCGATCGGGCGCGTGAGAAGGGCCTGACGCTTTCGGCGTCGGCGCCGGATAACCTGAACGTGATGCTGGTGGGCGATAAACACCGACTGTTGCAAATTTTGGCCAATCTGGTCGGAAACGCCATCAAATTCACCCAGCACGGCGCGGTCAACGTCAGCGTATCCCGCTTGGAACAACAGGGTTCGGAACTGACCTTGCGGTTCGAGGTCACCGACACCGGTATCGGCGTGCCACAGGACAAGCTGGCACTCATCTTCGAGGCGTTCTCCCAGGAGGATGCGTCCATGACCCGGCGTTATGGCGGGACTGGATTGGGCCTGTCGATCGCCCGTCAGTTGTGCCAGATGATGGGTGGCGAGATCGGTGTCACCAGTAAGGTCGGTGTCGGCTCCACCTTCTGGTTTACGGTGCGAATGGAAATCGGAGAGGCGCTCGCGCCCGCACCTCCTCCCGTCGCCCCACCAAAGCCCGTCATTGCCACGATGCCAAGCACCCCGGCGCCTCCCCGCCCCGCGGAGGGCGGGGTGTCCACCGTTGTGCGGGAATTCCAGGCAGCGCTGCGGGCGGCTGGGCGCGGCGAGGCGCATGTGCTGCTGGTGGAGGACAATGTCGCCAACATGCGTGTGACCAAAGCATTGCTGGAGATACTGGGCTGCGTGGTGACCCCGGCCTTTAATGGGTTGGAGGCAGTCGAAGAATACCGCAAGGGCACGTTCGATCTGGTGCTGATGGATTGCCAGATGCCGGAGATGGACGGCTACGAGGCCACCCGCACCATTCGCCAACTGGAAACCGTTCAGGGCCGGCGCACGCCGATCGTCGCGCTGACCGCGCACGCCATGGCGGGCAGCCGCGAAAGCAGCCTCGCCGCCGGCATGGACGATCAGCTGACGAAACCGCTGACCATGGCTGCTCTGATCGCCAAGCTGGTGGAGTGGCTGGCGGTCACCAGACCGGCCCAGCCTGCCGCTTAACCAGCGACGGGCCGCGGCTGTAGGCTGCGCGTCCGCACCACCATCGGCAGGATCACGACCACGTTCAGCAGGTTGAACAAAACCCCGACCGCGAAGGCCGGGGTGTAGAAGCCGAAATGGTCATATAGCATGCCGGCTGCCCAGCCACCGCCGGCCATCCCCAACAGCCCCGCGAACAGCACGGTGGGAACGCGCCAACTGGCCTCGGTGGCGGGGTACAGGGCTCGTACGGTCAGCACATAGGCTGGAATCAACCCCGCATAGCCGAGCCCGAAGGCGGCGGACACGGCGAACAACCCGGCCTCATTCGTGGTCCCCAGGAAACCCGTCATTGCCACCGCCTGTGCGATGGAGCCGCACAGTACCGTCTGCAAGCCCCCGATCCGGTCCGACAGCCAACCCCAGAACTGACGGGCGAGGAACGCCGAACCCAGCAGTACCGATAGCATGGCGGCGCCGTGGGTGGGGCTGATGCCGAGGTCCCCGCACAGCGCGACGACGTGCCCCATCGGCATGGACATGGTCATGCAGCAGCAGAAGATGGCGGCCGACAGCGCCACCATGGCCCATTCCGGGTGCATGCCCGCGACCCGGGTGCCGCTGGCCGGGCCGTGATGCACCGCGCCATGGGCCGGTGCCACCGGCGGGGGGCGCAGGAAGATCAACGCCAATGGGGCCACGACCACGGCGACCAGCGCCCCAAACAGCACCATGCAGCGGCGCCAGCCGATGGCCTCCACTCCGATCTGGAAGATCGCCGGCCATACAATGCCCGCCACGTATTGGCCGGAGGAGATCAGCGCCACCGCCGCCCCCCGCCGCTTGTCGAACCACCGGCTGACGTAGGTCATGATGGGGGAGAACATGCACGATGCGCCCAACAACCCCATGAACACGCCGTAACCCACATAGAGTTCGGTCGCACCGCCGGAGGACGCCAGCATCAACCCCCCGGCGATCATGACCGACCCAAAGGTGACGATGGCGCGAATGCCGATCCGCTCCGACAGCCACCCCATGAAGATGCCGCCGACCCCGGCGCCGATATACGACAGCGACGTCGCCAGCGTCGGCACCGAGCGGGGTGTGCCCAGATCGGCGGCGATGGGCTTCAACGCCACGGCCGCGAGCAACGGCCCCCCATACGCCACCGCCAGGATCACCAGCGCCACGATCGCCACGACCCACGATGCTCGGCTTTCGACGCTGTCGTTCATGCGAACATGGCGGCGACGACGGCGGGGTCCACGTCTTCCAGCCGAGCGGGTTGCCACTTGGGGGTACGGTCCTTGTCGACGACCATGGCGCGCACGCCCTCGGCGAAGTCGGGGTAGGCCATGGTGGTTTTGGTCAGCGCGAACTCGGCGTCCAGCGCATCGGCCAGGGTCAGGTTGGCGCCGCGCCGCAGCGCTTCCAGGGTGAAGCACAGGGCGGTGGGGGACACGCCCCGCAGGGCCTTCAGCGCCGCCTTGGCCCAGTCGCTGCCATCGGCCTCAAGCCGATGCACGATCTCCAGCATCGAGTCGGCGCCGAAGCAATGGTCTATGGTCGCTCGGTGTTCGGCCAGGGAGAATGCCGGCAGCGGCTGGGCGTGTTCCGCCAGGGCCGCGGCGCCCTTTTCCGCCAGCGCCGCCGACAGCGCCGGAAGCTGCGCCCGCGGCACATAATGCGTCCCAAATCCGGCATGCACCGCGTCGGTGCCCTTGATCCGCAGCCCCGTCAGCCCGAGGTAGGTCCCCAGCATGCCCGGCAGCCGAGGCAGCAGATACGTGCCGCCAATGTCGGGGAAGAAGCCGATGATGGTCTCGGGCATGCCGAAATCGGCATTCTCGGTCGCAACCCGGTACGATCCGTGCACCGCCATGCCGATCCCGCCGCCCATGCAGATGCCGTCGATCAGCGCGATGTAGGGCTTGGGGTAGTTGTTGATGAGCAGGTTGAGCTCGTATTCCTGCTGGAAGAAGGCGTCCGCGAGGTGCCGGTTGCCGGTCGTTTGGTATTCGCGCAGGGCACGCACGTCCCCGCCGGCGCAAAAGGCGCGATCCCCGGCCCCCTCGATCACCACCGCATGCACATGCGGGTCCTCGGCCCATTCCTTGAGGATGCGCAGGC
Organism: uncultured Acetobacteraceae bacterium; assembly: GCA_903924985.1. Taxonomy (GTDB): domain Bacteria; phylum Pseudomonadota; class Alphaproteobacteria; order Acetobacterales; family Acetobacteraceae; genus Rhodopila. The sequence continues at coordinate 1,440 of CAIYDT010000202.1, read as the reverse complement.
TGCCCTGGATCATGTCGAGGTCGAGCGCGTTCAGCGCCCGCGGCCGGTTCATCAGGATACGGCCAATGCGGCCGTCTTTGCGGGTGATCAGGGTGGCTTCGTCGGTCATGCGGTCTCTCCTGGATTAGGGGACCGTCTAGCAAGGCGGGGTTGGGGGGGCTAGAGCGCGGCCACGACCTGGGTGCGGGCGCGGATGTGCGGCGTGAACTGGTACCATCCGCGCATGGCCTGGAACTCCGGCGTGTTCACCACGTCGGGGCCGGTGATTTCGTAGATCGTTGTGTAGATGCGGGACGCGGTCGTCGTGCGGTCGCCCCGATAGGTGGTGCCGACCGAACCGGTGGAGACGTAACGCTTGCCGCTGAGCACGCCAGGGCAGGCCAGGGCGTCGGGCAGGTGGACGGTATCGTACCAGCGGTTCCACTCGGCCTCGACGGACGGATCGATTTCGGCGGTGACGATCAGCAGGTGTTTGGGCATTGGGGCGGTCCTTATTCGGGTCGCAGCGCATCCAGGTATTCAGCCAGCGTGGCCTCCAGGCGCTCGTGCATCAAGGTCTGGAAGGGCCGCATATCATCCGTCAGCGAGGCGTGTTCCAACGCGTCCAGGTATGTCTTCCGGTCCTCTGGTCGCACCGCGATGGGAACGTAACCGCCGCGCAGCAACAGCAGGTTCATCAGCAGCCGAGCGGTGCGGCCGTTGCCGTCGCTGAACGGGTGGATGGCGGTCAGGCGGAAATGCGCGGCGAAGGCGGCCTCGGGCGTTTGCGGCGCTGTTTCGAGGTCGCGGCCGAAATCGCGCATCAGATCGGGGATTTTCAGCGGGTTGGGAAACACGACCGGGGAGCCGGCGATGCGGCGACGGTGCGGGCTATAGATGCCGGCGATGTCCGGCTCGCTGCGGGCGACGATGCGCCGATGCAGTTCGCGCACGACGGTTTCGCCGACCGGCGTCGTCTGCGCCGCGAGGTCCCGCATCCACAGCAGCGCCTCGTAATGGTCGACGGCCTCCAGGTGGTCTTTGAGTTTTTTCCCGCCCACCGTGATGCCGTGCTCGATCACCTCCGCGGTTTCGCGCAGGGTGAGGGTGTTTCCTTCGATGGCGTTCGATGTGTAGGTCAGTTCGACGTCGTAGGACCGTTGCAAATGCCGCAACGCCGCGCCCGACAGCGGACGAAGCCGGTCGAGTTCGGCTTTCTTCGCGGCGATGGCTTGCAGGAGCGTGTCCAAGGGGCGGGTCTCGGGGTTCGGTGCCTGGGTTTATAGCATGGGTATGGCCGATAGTGCGCGGTGTCCACGACAGGCCAATCGGGTGAAAAAGTCCTCGACAAATCCCTAAAACGTTGAATCTATGGCGACCCTCTGGATTCGCTTGGAGGGGAACGGCCATGGACGACGTGACGGCAGACTGCGGCGCTTTTGCCGAGGCGGTTGTATTTCT
>CAIYDT010000201.1 GCA_903924985.1 uncultured Acetobacteraceae bacterium | reverse complement strand
GGACGCATACGCTCAATCGGAATGAGGCTCTGGGCGTGTGTCAGTGGTTAGGGCGGTTGGTATTAAACAAAAAACGGCCCCGGACTCGTGTCCAGGGCCGTTACCAAATTGTACTATGGTCCCTTACGGTATCAGCACCGTACTCCCCGTCGTCTTCCGGGACTCCAGCGCGATATGCGCAGCGGCCGCGTCTTTCAACGCGTAGGTCTGGTTCACCTCGATCTTCACCGCTCCGCTCGCCACAACATCGAACAGGCTGGCCGACACCGCCCGCAGATCCGCCGTCTTCGCGGTGTAGGTCACCAAGGACGGCCGGGTCAGGAACAGACTGCCCTTTGCCGCCAGCACGCCCAGATCGAACGGCGGCACCGGGCCGGAGGCAGCCCCGTAGCAAACCATCAGCCCCAGCGGTGCGAGACAATCGAGCGAGGTCATGAACGTGTCCTTGCCGATGCTGTCATACACCACCGGCACCATTGCCCCGCCGGTGATGCGCTTCACGTCGGCCACCAGCGTGCTGTAACCCACCACGGCGTGCTGCGCCCCATGCGCCCGAGCCAGCTCGGCTTTTTCCTCGGATGAGACAACGCCGATCACGGTGGCGCCCAAATGTTTCGCCCACTGGCACAGGATCAGCCCCACGCCGCCGGCCGCGGCGTGCACAACGATGGTGTCGCCCGCCTGCAATTTGTAGGTGCGGTGCAGCAGATACTGCGCCGTCATGCCTTGCAGCATCATCGACGCGCCGGTTTTGAAGTCGATCGCCGCCGGCAGCTTCACCAGCTTCTCCGCCGGGATCGTCCGGTCGGTGGCATACCCGCCCAACGCGCCCGCATAGGCCACCCGGTCGCCCGCCTTCAGGTCGGTCACGCCCGCGCCAACCGCGGTCACGGTGCCCGCGCCCTCCTGTCCGATAATCAGGGGCATGTTCGGGGCCTTGTAGAGGCCGGTGCGGAAATAGACGTCGATGTAGTTCAGCCCCACCGCTTCCTGCTTGATCAGTGCCTCGCCGGGACCGGGCTCGGGTGTGGGAATATCCTCCCATTTCATCACTTCGGGGCCGCCATTGGCGTGGATGCGGATGGCCTTTGACATGGTATTCTCCGTGCAAAAAGGGCCGCCGACCCGGCAGCCCCAAAGGGTTCGATCTAGAGCAAGCTACCGGCGCCGCCCTCAAGAGCCAGCAGCCAGCGTTTGGTGTCCGCCCCGTCGCCGCCGGAATAGCCCCCCAGGTGCGATCCCGCCACTACCCGGTGGCAGGGAATGATCAGCGGGATTGGGTTCGATCCGTTCGCCTGCCCGACGGAGCGCGCGCTGCCCCCCGCCACGGCGGCGATGTCGCCGTAAGTCCGGGTGGCGCCGTAGGGGATTTCGGTCAGCGCCTGCCAGACCCGCTGGCGGTACGGGGTGCCGAACGGTGCCAGCGGGAGGTCGAAGGTCTTCAGTTCGCCATCCAAATAGGCATGCAGCTGTACCTCGGCTTCCAACAGCAGCGGCGTCGCCGATTGCTCCACGACCCAACCCCAGTCCACTGAGACGATGGCGCCGTCCTCCTCGGATACGGTGATGTCGCCGATCGGGGTATGCAGAGAGCGTTGGGGCACGGAACCTTTGGTCCTGGACGGGAAAGCGGATGGCAGACCCGCGCGCGTCCGGAGTCAAGCCTCAAGAAAAATGCGTCCGCGTTAACGGTTCGTTCATACTTCGCTGCCCATACTGTTGCCGACATCCTCCTGCCAATGGTGGTCGGCACATGCGTCTCGAGATGATTTTCCTGATGGGTGGAGCCTCTGCGTTGGCGGGTGTCCTGCTGGTATGGCTGACCCTGAACCCCCGATTCCGTCGCCTGACGCAGGATTTGCGCTTGCGGAACTGGACCCTTGCCCACCTGCGAGCGGAGCATGCGGACCAGCAGTGGCTGTTTCAGGCGCTCATGGAACAGGGATCGCAGGTCGTCGTTCGCCTGGATGCCTCCGGCCGGCCGGTCTACGTGTCCCCGTCCTCCCGCACCGTCCTTGGCTATGCGCCATCGGATATGTCGCATCAGCCCGGCCTCGATCTGGTGTGTCGCACTCCCGACACTTGCATGCGGGTGCGCCATCGGGACGGGCGGATGCTGGCCATTCGCGCGCAAAGCCGTACGTTGCCGGAAGGGCAAGGCACGGCACTGATCCTCACCGACGTCACTGCCCACAAGGCCGCGGAGACCCGACTCGCCGAAGCGCGCGCCCAGCTCAAGCAAGGGGTGTCGCGGGACAAGTTGACCGGCCTTGCGAACCGCGACTGCTTCTTTGACACGCTCGAACACAGCCTGACCGACCCGCATGGCGTCGCGGTGCTGCTGCTCGACCTCGACCGATTCAAGTCCATCAACGATCGTCACGGCCACGAAACAGGAGATCGCATCTTACGGGAGATCGCCGGCCGCCTGACCCTGGCGATGGTGGGTCAGAAGCTGGTCGCCCGGCTGGGCGACGATGAGTTCGCCGTCCTTCTCCACCCCACCGACGGCGATGCCGACATCGCCGCTCGGGCGCGCGACATCATCCGCGTGCTGGGCGTGCCCATCCCGGCCGGCTCGGCCAGGATCGATATCGGCGCCAGCATCGGCATCGCCGTCAGCCCGCGCGACGGCATGCACGCCGCCGCCCTACTGCGCGCCGCCGACATCGCCATGGCATATGCCAGGGCCGCGGGCGGCAACACCTACCGCTTCTTCGAAACCCGCATGGCCGAAGCCTTGGCCCATACCGACGAGCTGCGCCGCGAACTGCCCGGCGCCATCGCTGCCGGGGAAATCGTGCCCTATTTCCAGCCGCTGGTTCGGATGGACGATGCTGCTGTCGTTGGGTTCGAGGTTCTGGCCCGCTGGGAACACCCCATCCAGGGCGTGCTTCTCCCCGCCCAATTTCTGTCTCTGGTCGAAGAAAGCGGCCTGTCGGCGGCCATGTTCGAGTCGCTGCTGGCCTGCTCCTGCCAGACGGCGCTGGGCTGGCCGGCGCACATCAAACTCTCGGTCAATATTTCTCCCATTGAGTTGCTGGATGGGAACCTTCCCGACAAAGTGCGAGGTATCCTGGCTGCCACGGGGTTCCGAGGCGACCGACTGGAGCTGGAAATCACCGAAAACGCCCTGGTCCACGACGCCAAGATCGCGCGGGAGGTTCTCGACCGGTTGCGGCTGCTGGGCGTGTCGGCGGCACTGGACGATTTCGGCACTGGCTACTCCAGCCTGTACCACCTGCGGGAGCTGCCATTCGACAAGGTTAAGATCGACAAAGTCTTCATGCGAGGCCTCGACACCGACCCCGAGGCATTGCGCTATGTTGCGGCCATCATAGACTTCGGCCACGCCCTCGGCCTCAATCTCGCCGCCGAAGGGATCGAGGACACAGCCACCCTGAACCGCCTGCGCGAACTCGGCTGCACCTACGGACAGGGCTACCTGTTCGGCAAACCGATGCCGGCGGACGAGGCCATTCGGGTGCTCACAGCCAACCGACTGGCAGAAATGGCGGCGGAGTAGTCCCGATCAGAGTGCCTGAGCCGCCTTCAAGACCTCCGCCGCATGGCCGGTCACGCTGACCTTGCGCCACGCTTTCGCGATCTTGCCGGTCTTGTCGACCAGGAACGTGCTGCGCTCCATGCCCATGTATTTGCGGCCGTACATCGATTTCTCGACCCAGGTGCCGTAGCGCTCCGCCACCGCCTTGGTTTCGTCGGAGGCCAGGGGGAACGTTAGCGCGTATTTCTCGGCGAATTTCTCGATCGGCTTTATCTTGTCCGGCGACACGCCGATCACGTCCAGTCCGATCTTGCCCAGCTGCGGCAAAGCTTCCTGGAAGGCGCAGGCTTCCGTGGTACAGCCGGGGGTGTTGGCCTTGGGGTAGAAATACAACACGAACGGTTTACCGGCCATCGAGGCCAGGCTCACGGTACGACCGCCCGTGGCCGGCATGTCGAAATCCGGTGCCATGTCGCCGTCTTGCACGCTCATGATCCAATCTCCCCGATATGGCGGACGAACACCGCCCGAACCTGTTGTGCCAGAACATCCAGCGTGGCGCGCAATCCGGCCACGTCGTCCGCGTCCAGCTTCGCCGCTCGCGCCGCCGCCAGCAAGGGACCGGCGGAGGCATCCGGCAAGCTCTCGCCGACCGAGCGACCGACGACGATGCGCAGCAGGCCCTGGACGGTGCGCCAGGCGTGGTCGGCATGGATTAGCAGCGCCGCGTCCGCCACCGGCAGCGCCCCGGCCTCCGCCAAGCGCCGCAGCGCGATCCGCAGCGTGGGGTGGCACACCTCGGGCCGGGTGCGGGCGTGCACCAGTTGCAGGGCCTGACCCACGAACTCGACCTCGATCTGCCCACCCGGGCGGAGCTTGACGTCCCATGGCCCTTCCGGCGGCAGGTCCCGCAGCATGCGGGCACGCATCGCGGCGGCATCCATTCGGATGGTCGCCGGGTCTCCGGACGCCACGATAGCTTCCGCGATCGCCGCTTCCACCTTCGCCTTCAAACCCGGCGGGCCTGCGACGACCCGAGCGCGGGTCAGCGCCATCCGTTCCCAGGTCCAGGCGTCTTCGGCGTGGTAGCGCTGAAAACCGGCCAGCGACACGGCCACCGGGCCTTTGTTGCCGGACGGGCGTAGCCGCATATCTACCTCGTAGAGGTGTCCCTCAATGCCCGGCGCCGTGACCGCCGCCACGTAGGCATGCGCGGCACGAACGAACCACTGACTGACCGGCAGGTTACGGGCGCCCCGGCTCTCGGTCGCCGACTCCGGATGATCGTAGACCAGCATCAGATCCAGATCCGAACCGGCCATCATCTCCCGCCCGCCCGCCTTGCCCAAAGCGACAACGACCATGCCGCCGCCGCGCACCTTGCCGAACCGCTCCGAGAAGTCCGCCATCACCGGCGGCAGGATCGCGGCCAATGCCGCCTGAGCCATGGCCGAGCGGCGCTCGCCGGCGGCGTCGGCGTCCAGCCTTCCCTCCATCTGCCCCACCGACGCCGCGAAATCCTCGGCCTTCACGGCTCGGCGGGTGATTTCGATGACGTCTTCCAGCAGGCGCGCATCCTTCAGGCGTGCCCGCAACTGTCGCGGCGGCGGCTCGCCCTCGTCGGGCCACAGCAGCCCTTCCAGCGAGGCCGGGTGCAGCGCGAGATGCTCCGCCAAACGGGGGGAGGCGCCGAGCACCGCCGCGACCCGATCCAGCAGGATGGGGTTGTGCTGGAACAGCGACAGCAGTTGCACCCCTGTCGGCTGGGCGGCGATGAAGCGGTCGAAGCGGCTGAACGTCTCATCCGGCTGCGGTTGCGCGGCCAGCCGCCGCAGGATCGCCGGCAGCATCGTCGCCATCAGCTCCCGCGCGCGCGCCGACCGCAGCGCCCGCACATGCCCGGCCTGCCAGGCGCGGACGGCGGCAACCACGCGTTCGGGCGTTTGGTAACCCATCGCACGCAGCGCCTTGGTCGTCTCGGGCGCCGCCGGCCCGTCTCCGGCGAAGTCCAACAGTGCCTCGGCCGGGGTTCCTGCAAGCGGTTCGGGCACCAGGGCGAACACGTCCCGGTAATGCGCCCGGACGCGCCCGAGCTGGCGGAGCAGCGCTTTGGCGAAGGCGGCACTGTCAGGGTAGCCCATGAAGGTGGCGATGCGGGCGATGTCGGCCGGAGCCTTGGGCACCTCATGCGTCTGCCGGTCGGCGACCATTTGCAGCCGGTGCTCCACCTGCCGCAGGAAACGGTAGGCGGTGGACAGCTCGGTCGCCGCGCGGGCCGGAACCAGGCCGGCGCGGGACAGCAGGCGCAGCGCCGCCAAGGTCATGGGCGTGCGGAAGGTGGGATCGCGCCCGCCCCAGACGAGTTGCAGGGTCTGCGCCATGAACTCGATCTCGCGGATGCCGCCCTCGCCCAGCTTTACGTTGTGGCCGGCGATGCGGGCGACGGGATCGCGGGAGGCGGTCAGGGCGGTGCCTTTATGCGCGTCGATGCGCCGCTTCATGGCGTGGATGTCGGCCACCGCCGCGAAATCCAGGCCGCGCCGCCAAATGAAGGGGCGGATCGCCTCCAGGAAGCGCCAGCCCAGCGCCAGATCGCCGGCCACCGGGCGGGCCTTGATCATGGCGGCGCGTTCCCAGTTCTGGCCCATGCTTTCGTAGTAGGTGATCGCGGCCTCGATCGAGATCGCCGGGGGAGTCGCGGCCGGGTCGGGGCGCAGGCGCAGATCGGTGCGGAAGACGTAGCCGCCGGCGTCACGGGCCTCCATCAGTGCCACCAGATCGCGGGACAGCCGCACCATGAAGCGCCCCATCGCGTCGCCGGCCGTGCGTTCGGTGTAAATGCCGGCGTCCGGGTCGTACAGCAGCACCAGATCGACGTCGGACGAATAATTCAGTTCCCGCGCCCCCAACTTCCCCATGCCGAGGACGGTGAAGCCGCTCGCGACGGCCGGATTGGCCGGGTCCGGCAACCGTAGATCGCCAGCATCGTGCGCGGTCCGCAGCAGATGCGCGACGGATAAAGACAGGGTGGCCTCGGCCAGCGCGGATAGCGCTTCGGTGACCTTTTCCAGCCGCCAGAGCCCGCCGATATCGGCCACCGCGACCGCCAGTGCCACGATGCGCTTGACCCGGCGCAGCGCCGCCGCGACCTGATCCCGCTTCGCTTGCGGCGGGATGGCATGGAGCGCCGCCATGGCGTCGCGCACCACCGTGCCCGGTCCTTCGGCGACCAAACGTCCGACGGCCGCGGTTTCCCGCACCGTGAGATCGGAGAGGTAGGGGCTATTACCGCCAAGACAGCGCAACAACGCGGCCGCCGCGGGCTGGGCGGTCAGACGACGTTCCGTCCGCCCGGCCTCTCCGAATCGCTCGATCAGCCGCTTCGCCGCTTCCGGGTCGTGCGGCGCGGGCCAGTGCGATGGGAGTGCGGTCGGGGGAGATGCCATGCCAAGACAGGCTGACGGCGGGACGGCCGCCCGGTCAAGCAGTCAGTTGGCCTGACAAGCCGATTTTGTTGACCCTATGGGGGCCGCAACCTACATACGGACACAGGCGCGGGCTTAATCGCCGGCCACCGGCCAAGGTGTGAGGACGAAACGACCGGAGCATCGGGTCCCAGCGCTCGCCCCCATGAACATGAGAACCCCACCCTGAGACACATCCACCTCAGCCTCCGAGTCACCCACGCGCTCGCCACCCTGCTGTTTGGCACGATGCTGCTCGGCACCGTGCTGCTGACCCTGATGGTGTGGCGGCTTTCGCAGGGGCCGGTGGATCTGGATTTCCTCACCGGCCGGCTGGAAGCGGCGCTCAACACCGAGGGCGCACCCACCCAGATAAAAATCGGCGGCATCGTCCTTGCGTGGGAGGGTTTTAACCAAGGCCTGGACCGCCCGATCGACCTCCGCCTGCGGGACATCGCCGTCATGGACGATACCGGCCGTAAGCGGCTGGAGGTGCCCCGAGCCGTAACCACCCTGTCGGTGCCGGCCCTGCTGCTCGGCCGGATCGTGCCGCGAGCGGTGGAGCTGGACGGCGTGCGGCTGACGGTGACGCGCGGTGCCGACAACACGGTCGGAATCGATGTCGGCAGCTTGACGGAAGCGACCGACACCCCGAAACCCGACGCCATGAACTTCGCCGACAGCCTGGCCGAACTCATGCGTCCGGCCGGAGGCGATTGGTTCTTGCGAGGGGACACCCTCAGCCAGTTTCGCCATATTCGCTTGAGCGACCTCGGGGTGCGCGTCGTGGATCAGGCGCTCGGCTTAACCTGGAACGTGCCCCGAGCCGATCTGGACCTGACCCGGCGTGGCGGCGGCGGGCTCGATGTCACCGGTTCGGCTACGCTGGCGCTGAAGGATCAACACGCGCGGTTGACCCTGACCGCCGCGTCCTCCGCCGACCTGGAAACCATACGCGCCAGGTTCTCGCTTGGCGCCGTCGTGCCGGCGGCCCTGGGTTTGCCGGCGCTCGAAGCAATCGATGCCCCCGTCTCGGCCGAGGGGACGCTGGACCTGTCGCGGACCCTTTCGCCCCGGACCGGGACGTTGATGCTGACGATCGGCACAGGCTCTTTGCGGCTGGGCGCGGGAACGGTACCGGTGCGTTCGGCGGCGGTCACCGTTGCCGGCACGGCGGAATCGTTGAAAATCGAAGAGGGAACCCTGGTTCTGCCCGGCCCCGATGGCCAGCCAGATACCTCGGTTTCGGCGACCGGCGGCGTACAGCTCGGCCCACGGCGGCTGGCAATAACGCTAAGCCTCGGGTTGGACCATGTCGGACTGGCCGATCTGCCGCGCCTTTGGCCTCCTGGCCTGAGCGGGCCCGCACGCTCGTGGATCACCGAAAACATAACCGACGGTACCGCGCACGACGGGCACCTGGACCTCGCGCTGGAAGCGAACAGCGACTTCACCGGCCTGACGCTGACGCGGGCCACCGGTACCCTGGAAGGGGACAACGTCACGGTGCACTGGCTACGACCCGTACCGCCGGCGGAGCAAGGGCATGCCCATATCCAGATCGTCGACGTCGATACGATCGACATCGCCATTACCGGCGGCCAACAGCGGGTCGGCACACGCACGTCCATCGCGGTCACCGGCGGGTTGTTGCGTATCACCGGCCTGTCGGCGAAGGACCAGAACGCCGATATCGCCATCCAGGCCAATGGCCCGCTGGCGGATATCATCGCCCTGCTGAAAGAGCCGAGGCTGAAGCTGCTCAGCGCCCACCCCATCGACCTGCGGGAGCCATCGGGCGACGCCACCGCTTCCGTGAAAGTGAAGTTGCCGCTCGAAAACCGCCTGACGATGGATGACGTCGATATCGGCGTCACCGCCCAACTGCGGCAAGGGCATTTGACTGGTGTGGCCGCGGGCCGCGATTTGGACAAGGCCGAGCTGGAGATCGTGGCGAATCAGAAGCAACTGACGCTGAAGGGCACCGGCCAGATCGGCGGTATTCCCGCGAAGATCGACGGGCTGATGGATTTTCAGGCCGGCAAACCAAAGGACATCGCGCAACGCATCACGGTCGCTGGCAAACCGACCGCGGCGCAACTCGCCGCGACCGGCTTCGATACCGGGGACATCTTGTCCGGCGAAATCCCGATGACAGCGGTCTGGAGCAAGCAGAACGGCGGCGACGGCGTAATCGTTCTGGAAGCCGACCTGACCGGGGCAGTGGTACTGGTTCAGCCTTTGGCCTGGCAAAAGCCCGCCGGTTCCGCCGCCAAGGCATCCGCCCGCTTGCGGCTGTCCAAGGACCGGCTGATCAGTATCGATGACATCATCGCGGACGGTGTGGGCGCGTCGGTCCGCGGATCGGCGGAAGTCATCAACGGGCGTGTCTCCGCCCTGCGGCTGGATCGCGTGCGGTTCGGCCGTACCGACATGAGCGGCACCGTCCGCTTGCTACCCGGGGGCCCGATCGTCGTGGCCCTGAGCGGTCCGATCCTGGACGTGGCAGCGAAGCTGGTTGAGAAAACGCCCCCACGAGACAAGACCAAACCGGAACCGCCGCCTCGCCCGGCCTGGACTCTGTCCGGCACGTTCGGCCGCGTGCTGCTGGCGAACGACATCGCCGCGCTGAATGTTCGCGTGGATGCCGCCAACGACGGGCGCGTGTTCGGGCGCCTGCACATTGCCGGGGCAACCGAACCGGCCGCGCCTTTCAGCATCGCCATCGGAGCGGACAAGAGTGCGCGCGGGATGACGGCGACAGCGGCGGATGCCGGCGCGTTCCTGCGCGGGTTGGATGCCGCCCGCTCGATGCAAGGTGGCGCGCTGACCCTGAACGGGACATTCGACGACACGAACGCCGCACATGCACTGACCGGAACAGCCGAAATTACCGATTTTCGGGTTCGCGGCGCCCCGGCCCTGGGGAAGTTGTTGCAGGCGATGACGCTGTATGGGCTGGTGGATGTGGTCCGCGGCCCCGGTCTGGGCTTCGCCCGCCTGACCGCGCCCTTCGTCCTGACCGACGACGACATCGAACTCCGGGAGGCAAGGGCCTTCAGTACATCCCTGGGTATGACAGCGAAGGGCCATCTGGATATGCATGCCGAGACGGTCGATCTGGAGGGCACCATCGTGCCGGCGTATTTCTTCAACTCGCTGCTTGGCAAAATCCCGTTTGTCGGGGGACTGTTCCGAACCGAGGAAGGCAGCGGCCTGTTCGCCGCCAGCTACACGATCAAAGGGTCGCTCAACGACCCCTCGGTGTTCGTCAATCCGCTCAGCATGCTCACCCCCGGCTTCCTGCGCGGGGTGTTCGGGATTTTCTGACGCGGGTGCTTGACCCGCTCGGCCGATCCGGGTTGGTTTCGGGCCAACACGGGAGGACGCCATGGCCACCAAGCAACCGGTCGCGATCGTATTCGACACCTTCGGCAGCGTCGTCGACTGGCGCGGCAGCCTGATCGCCGACCTCTCGGCCTATGGCGCGCAGCGCGGGATCACCGCCGATTGGCCGGCTCTGGTGGACGCCTGGCGCGCCGCCTATCACCCTTCGATGGACCGGGTCCGCAAGGGCGAGCAGCCCTGGACCAAGCTGGATGCGCTGCATCGCGCGTCGCTGGACAAGCTGGTGGCGGATTTTGGGATAAAGGGCCTCACCGAAGCCGACCTGGTGCATATCAACCTCGGCTGGCACCGTTTGAACGGCTGGCCGGATTCCGTGCCGGGATTGACGCGGCTCAAGACAAAATTCGTGATCGGGCCGCTGTCGAACGGCAACGTATCGCTGCTGACCTATATGGCCAAGCACGCAGGCCTGCCGTGGGACATGATCTTCGGATCGGACCTGTTCGGGCACTTCAAACCCGATCCTGAGACTTATCTGGGCGTGGCCAGGCTGATGGACCTGGAGCCGGGGCAGGTCATGATGGCGGCTGCGCATAATGGCGATCTGGGGGCGGCACGTCGGGCTGGCTTGATGACGGCGTTCTGGCCGCGCCCAACAGAATATGGCCCGCACCAGAAACGCGATTATGCGGCCGAACAGGACTGGGACGTGGTCGCAACCGATATCGAAGATCTGGCGAGGCAACTGGGCGTATGAAATATTTTCTTCTCATTTTGGCACTGCTGGCCTGCGGGACCGTGCCGGCCTCGGCGCAGGACAAAACGGTTAATTTGAAACTGTCCAGTTGGGTGCCGCCGGCGCATCCGCTGAACCCGTCTTTGAAAGCGTGGGCGGACGATATCGAGAAGGAATCCGGCGGCACCATCAAATCCACCCTGTTCCCGTCGGAGCAACTCGGCAAAGCGTTCGACCATTACGACATGGCGCGCGACGGCATCGCCGATTTCACCTACGTGAACCCCGGCTACCAGCCCGGCCGTTTCCCGATTATCGCGGCCGGGGAGCTCCCGTTCCTGTTCGGCAACGCCAAGGGCGGGTCGGCCGCGCTGGACGCCTGGTACCGCAAATACGCGGCGCAGGAGATGAAAGACACGCATTTCTGCTTCGCCTTCGTCCTCGATCCCGGCACCTGGCACGGCAAGCGCAAAATCCTGCTGCCCGAGGACATCAAGGGTGTGAAAGTGCGTCCCGCGAACGCCACGCTTGGCAATTTCGTGACGTTGCTGGGCGGCACCAACGTGCAGGCCTCGGCCCCCGAGGCGCGCGACATGCTGGAACGCGGCGTGGCGGATGAGCTTACGTTCCCCTGGGGCTCCATCATCCTGTTCGGCATCGACAAGGTGGTGAAATACCACATGGACATGCCGTTCTGGACGGGCAATTTCGTCTGGTCGATGAACCCGGCGAAGTACGACGCCATGTCCCCAACCCAGCGCGCCATCATCGACCGCCACTGCACCACCGAATGGGCGGAGAAAATCGCCAGCCCCTGGGCCGATTTCGAACATGCCGGCCACGACAAGCTCGCCGCGCTGCCGGGGCACGAAAGCTACAAGCTGACCCCGGAACAGGTGGCGGCCTGGCATAAGGCAGCGGAACCGCTGAAGGCCAAGTGGGCGTCGGCCGTGAAGGGCGTCGATCCGGATATAGCGTACAACGACCTGGTCGCCGAACTGAAGAAACGCGGCGCGCTGGCGGAATGATGCGCTGGATTCTGGTTCTGGTATTCCTGTGCGGTGGGGCTGCCCACGCACAGGACCCCGTCGTGCGGCTGAAGCTGTCGACCTGGTTGCCACCGGCGCATCAGGTCAACGTGGCGCTCAAGGCCTGGGCCGACGATATCGAGAAGGATAGCGGCGGCTCCATTAAATACACTCTGTTCACCGCGGAGCAGCTTGGCAAGGCGTTCGACCATTACGACATCGCGCGCGACGCCATCGCGGATTTCGGTCTGGTCAACCCCGGCTACCAACCCGGCCGCTTCCCGATCGTGGCGGCCGGCGAGCTGCCGTTCCTGATCGGCAATGGCAAAGGCGGCAGCGCCGCGATGGACGCCTGGTACCGCAAATACGCGCCCCAGGAGATGAAGGATGTCCATGAATGCCTGGCCATCGCGCTGGAGCCCGGCACCTGGAGCGGCCGCAAGCGAATTGTATTGCCCGAGGACGTCCGTGGCCTGAAAGTCCGCCCCGCCAACGCCACCATCGGCAATTTCGTAACGTTGCTCGGTGGCACCAACGTGCAGGCCTCCGCCCCCGAGGCGCGAGAAGTGCTGGAACGCGGCGTCGCCGATGAAGTCACCTTCACGCTCGGGTCATTGGTTCTATTCGGCATGGACAAGGTAACGAAATATCACCCGGATATGCCGTTCTACTCGGTGACCATGGTTTGGGTCATGAACAAGGCGAAATACGAAGCCCTCAGTCCGAGCCAGCGCACCGTGATGGACAACCACTGCAACCCAGAATGGGCGGAGAAAATCGGAAGCCCCTTCGCCGATTTCGAGCAAGCCGGCCGCGTCAAGCTCGCCGCGATGCCGGGGCACGACGTTTATAAGCTGACCCCGGATCAAACCGCCGCCTGGCGTAAGGCGGCGGAGCCGCTGAAGACGCAGTGGGCGTCGCATGTGAAAGGCGCTGACCCGGAAGTTGTGTATAGCGAGTTGGTCGCCGCACTGAAGCAGCGCGGGGCGTTGGCGGAATGATGCGATTCCTTTCTAAAATATCGTTATGGGCGGGCGTGACCCGACCGCTTCAGGCCAATGAGGCGCCGGACCATCGTGCCACCGTTTCCGGAGGTGGTCGGGTCACGCCCGACCATGACGACATTATATGACCACCCGCAACCGCATGGACCGCTTCATCGACACCATCGAGTGGATCGCCGCGGGCTTCGTGGGCCTCGTCGCGCTGGACATTTTTATCAGTGTGCTGCTGCGGTACTTCTTCAGCGTTTCCATCCCCGACAGCTACGATTTCGGGAAAAACCTGCTGGGCATCCTGATCTTTTGGGGCATCGCTGCCACAAGCTACCGGGGCACGCATATCACGGTGGACCTGGTGTGGTCCGCCGTCGGCCCACGCGCCAGGCGCGGCATCGACATCTTTGCAACCCTGGTGCTGCTGCTGGTGGTCACCGTGCAAACCACCATGCTGTTCGACAAGGTACGCCTGACCTACCAGGACAACGTGCTGACCTACGACCTGCATTTGCCCACCTGGCCCTTCGCGGCGGTGGCCTGGCTGGGCGACGTGTCCGCGGTGCTGCTGATCGCCGTCCGCACCTACCGGCTTATCTTCCACCCCGAGGACATAGCCGAGTCAGACACTCTGAAGGCGGTCGAGTAGCATGGAATTATCGAGCGACGCTGTCGCCGTCATCGGCTTCGTGGTGCTGTTCGCGCTGATGCTGCTGCGCGTGCCCGTGGGCATGGCGATGGGCCTCGTGGGTGTCACCGGCTTCGGCTACCTGACCGGCAGCGGTCCGGCGCTGAAGATGGTCGGCCAGACCTCCATGCGGATCGTTACCGACTACACCTTCGGCGTGATCCCGATGTTCCTGCTGATGGGCGCGTTCGTGTCCCGATCCGGCATGAGCCGTGAAATCTTTCGCGCCGCCAACACCTTCGTGGGCCATTGGCGCGGCGGGTTGGGCGTGGCGACCATCGCCGCCTGCGCCGGGTTCGCGGCGATCAGCGGCTCCTCGGTCGCCACCGCCGCGACGTTTTCGTCCGTTGCGTATCCGGAGATGCGGCGTTTCAACTACCCGCAATCCTTCGCCACGGGGGTGATCGCGGCGGGCGGCACGCTGGGCGCGATGTTTCCGCCCTCCATCGTACTCGCGGTTTACGGTCTGATCACGCAACAGGATATCGGAAAGCTATTCATGGCGGGCGTTCTGCCGGGGCTGCTGGCGGTGTGCATGTACATGGCGACCATCGCCGTGATCGGGGCGGTGCGTCCCGGTTGGCTGCCCACCGCTCCTGTGTCGAGCTGGGTCGCTCGGCTAAGCGCGCTGAAAGATGTTTGGGCTTCCCTGGCACTGTTCGTCTTCGTCATCGGCGGCCTGTACGGGGGCCTGTTCACCCCCACCGAGGCCGGCGGCATGGGCGCCGGCGGGGCCTTTCTGATCGGCCTCGCCCGCCGGCGCCTGACCCGGGAGGACATCCTGGGCGCACTGCTACAGGCGACCCGAACGGCGGCGGCGATGTTCACCGTGCTGATCGGGGCGATCCTGTTCGGCTATTTCCTGACCGTCACGCAAACGCCGCAGAACGTCACGGCGTTCATCACCGGCCTCGGCCTCGGCCGTTACGGGGTGCTGATGGTCATCATGGGGATGTATCTGATCCTCGGCTGCCTGATGGACGCCATGGCGATGATCATCCTGACCGTGCCGATCATTTTCCCGGTGATCACCGAGCTTGGGTTCGACCCGGTGTGGTTCGGGGTGATTATCGTGATGACGGTGGAGCTGGGCCTGATCCACCCGCCGGTCGGGATGAACGTGTTCGTTATCAAGACGGTGGTGAAGGACGTGAGCTTCTCCACCATCTTCCTGGGGGTGCTGCCGTTCGTCGCGACGGACCTGATCCGGCTGGCGATCCTGATCGCGTTCCCGATTATCGCGCTATGGTTGCCATCGGGAATGTAGGTAGACGGCACATGACACCCCTCATTTTTTCTCATTCGTTCCAATGAGTTGAAATATAATCGGGTAATAAGGGCAAAATCGGCTCCTATGACGCGTCGGCGGACACGGTGGGTCCTGCGCGAAGCCGCCCTGCCTCCTACATCCCCCAACGCCGCACGAACCACATCTTCACCACATGGGTCAGCGCCGCGTAAGCCAGCATCATCGCCGCGACGCAAACCCAGTAAAGCGGCGGCAGCGGCACGAAGCCCAGCATCGTGCCGACCGGCGTGTACGGAATGATCCCGCCGATCGCCACGATCGCGACGGTGGTCATGATCAGCGGCGTGCTCGCTCTGCTCTCCAGGAACGGGATGCGCGCTGTGCGGATGATGTGAATGATCAGGGTCTGTGTCAGCAAAGACTCGACAAACCACCCGGCCTGAAACAGCCCCGGCTTATCCCAGGCGGCGAACAGGTACAGCATGGTCCCGAACGTGATGTAATCGAAGATCGAGCTGATCGGCCCGATGAACAGCACGAACCGGGTGAGGTTGCCGATGTCCCACTTGCGCGGCACCGCCAGATACTCGTCGTCCACCGTATCGGTCGGGATCGTGGTTTGGGAGAAATCGTACAGCAGATTGTTGGTCAGAACCTGGATCGGAGCCATGGGCAGGAACGGCAGGAAAATGCTGGCCCCCAACACGCTGAACATGTTTCCGAAGTTGGAGCTGGCGCCCATTTTAATATATTTCACGATGTTGCCGAATATCCGCCGCCCCTCCAGCACGCCGTCGCCCAGCACCGCGAGGCTTTTCTCCAGCAGAATGATATCGGCCGACTCCTTGGCGATATCGACTGCTGTGTCGACCGAAATGCCGACATCGGCGGCCTTCAGCGCCGGTCCGTCGTTGATCCCGTCGCCCATGTAGCCGACCACATGCCCGCGCGCCTGTAACGCCGCGATGACCCGAGCCTTTTGGGCTGGCGTCATTTTGGCGAAGACGCTGACCTGTTCGGCCAATGCGCCCAGCGTGTCGTCCGTCAGCGCATCGATCTCGGTGCCCAGGACGATACGGTCCACCTTCATACCCACCTGCCGGCAGACCGTGCGGGTGATCGTGCCGTTGTCGCCGGTCAG
The DNA here is from genome assembly GCA_903924985.1 of uncultured Acetobacteraceae bacterium. Lineage (GTDB taxonomy): Bacteria > Pseudomonadota > Alphaproteobacteria > Acetobacterales > Acetobacteraceae > Rhodopila. The sequence continues at coordinate 12,701 of CAIYDT010000201.1, read as the reverse complement.
GATTTTCACCGCCACGCCGGATCGTCCCAACGCCGCGATGGCAGGCGCGGCGGATTCCTTCGGCGGATCGAGGAAGGCGATGTAGCCAAGCAGCGTCAGGCCCACTTCATCGGCGACCGTATAGGCGGCCTTGGGGCTGGCGATTTCCTTGCAGGCGACAGCGACGACGCGGAATCCCTCATTATTGAGCTTCTCCATCTCTTTCTTGGCTTCATCGAAATGCACGGGGTCGAGCGTCCCCTTCGTGTCGGCAAGCCGGTAATGGTCGGAGACGGTGAAAATTTCCTCGACCGCGCCTTTGGCGATCAGCAGATGGGTGCCGTCGCCGCGATCCAGCACCACCGACATGCGGCGGCGCTGGAAGTCGAACGGCATTTCGTCGGTCTTTTCGTAACGCGGGACGATATCGGCGTATTCCGGCCGCTGCACGTATGCCAGCACCGCCTCATCCAACAGGTTCTTCAGGCCCGACTGGTAGTGGCTGTTCAGGAAGGCGTACTCCAGCACCTCCCGGGATTCCTTTCCCTCGAAGTCCAAGTGGTATTGTAGGACAATCTTGTCCTGCGTGAGTGTGCCGGTCTTATCGGTGCACAGCACGTTCATGGCGCCGAAATTCTGGATGGCGTTCAGCCGCTTCACGATGACCCGCTTGCGCGCCATCGCCAGTGCGCCCTTGGCCAGGTTCACCGTTACGATCATCGGCAGCATTTCCGGCGTCAGCCCGACCGCGACGGCGGTGGCGAACAGCAGTGCCTCCAGCCAGTTGCCCTTCGTCAGGCCGTTGATCAGGAACACCGCCGGTACCATCACAGCGATAAAACGCAGCATCAGCCAAGTGAAACGGGTGATGCCCTTGTCGAACGCCGTTTCGACCCGCGCCCCAACCACGGTGTCGGCGAGTTTTCCGAAATTGGTGTTGGGGCCGGTCTCCAGGATAACCCCGGTCGCGCTGCCGCTGAGCACGTTGCTGCCCATGAAGCACAGGTTGCAGGCGTCAAGCGGGTCCTCGGCCGGGGTTGCCGGCGGGGCTTCCTGCTTCTCGACCGGCATCGCTTCTCCGGTCAAAGCGGATTGGTTGACGTGCAGGTCTTTGCTGGTCAGCAGGCGCAAATCGGCGGGGATCAGGTCGCCCGCCGACAACCGCACAATGTCACCCGGCACCAGGGTGTGCAGCGGCACTTCCTTGAACACGCTGCCACGGCGGACGCTGGCGGTGGTGTGCACCATCGCCCGTAGGGCCGCGGCTGCCTTGTTGGATCGGTGCTCTTGTACGAACGCCAATGTCACGCTCAGGATCACCATCGCCACGATGACAATTGCCGCCCGCGCATCGCCCGTGGCCCATGACACCCCGGCAAGCCCGAGCAGCAGGAAATTCAGGGGGTTTCGGGCGCGTCCGAGGAGCTCGCGGCCAACGGATTGGGGCTGCTCGCGCGCGATCAGGTTGGGACCGACACGCCGCAGGCGGGCGGCGGCTTCGGCGTCGTTCAGCCCCTCGGGGGACGAACCGACTTCCCGCAGCAAGTCCGCGACCGCCGCACTGCCAGGATCGGCCGGAGCGCCGGTCAATGGGTGCGCAGTTCCGCCCAGGTATCGTCCAACGCCAGCTTCAGCCGCGCCGCGATCTGATCGATCTCCGGTTCGGTAATGATCAGCGGCGGAGAGAACGCGACGCGGTCGCCGATCAGGCGGGCGATCAGGCCATGCTCGCGGGCATACTTATCTACCGTGGCTCCAACCTTGCGCACGGGGTCGAACAGCGCTCGGGTTTGCTTGTCGGCGACCAGTTCGATGCCGACGATCATGCCGATGCCCCGGACTTCGCCCACCAGCGGGTGGTCGATCAGTTTCGCCAGCGCGTCCTGCATGTAAGAACCGACCCGCTGGACGTGCCCGATCATGTCCATTTCGTCGTAGATCTTCAGCGTCTCCATCGCCACCGCCGTGGTGACCGGGTGCCCGGCATAGGTGAAGCCGTGCGCGAAATTTCCGAGCTTGCGGCTTTCGTCGAGCATCGCCTCGAACACGCGCTGGTTGATCAGCGTGGCGGAGATCGGTTGCATCCCGGCCGACAAGGCCTTGGCGCAGGAGATCATGTCCGGTTTCAGGTTGTAGGTCTGGCTGCCCCACATGTTGCCAGTGCGGCCGAAGCCGCAGATGACCTCATCGGCGATGAACAGCAGGTCGTATTTGCGGATGACCGCCTGCATCTTGTCCCAGTAGGTGCGGGGCGGGGGCAGGCCGCCGCCGGCGCCCATCACCGGTTCGCCGATGAAAGCGCCGACGGTATCGGGGCCTTCCCGCAGGATCAGGTCTTCGAAGGCGGCTGCCAACCGGGTGGCGTACTGCTCCTCGCTCTCGCCCTCATGGTGGTCGCGGTAGTAGTGCGGGTATTCGGTGTGGAAGAAGCCGGGGTAGGGCAGGCCGAAATCGGCATGCATGTCGGCCTTGCCCGAGGCGCTGATCGAGGTGCCGGTGCTGCCATGGTACCCCATCTTCCGGCCAATGATCTTACGTTTGGCCGGCTTACCGATGGCGGCGTGATAGTACCACACCAGCTTGATCGCGGTGTCGTTCGCCTCCGACCCCGAACACTGGAACAGCACCTTGCTCATCGGTACCGGCGCGATGGACAGCAGCTTTTCCGCCAGATCGACGCTGTTGTCGTTCGTGGTGCCACGGTACAAATGGTAGTATCCGAGCTTGCGCATCTGCTCATAGGCGACGCGGGCCAGGCGTTCGGAGGCGTAGCCGAGAGACGCGCACCACAGGCCCGCGGCGGCATCCAGGTATTCCTTGCCGCTGTCGTCGGTGACGAAGCAGCCCTGGCCGCTGCCGATCACCAGCGGCCCCTGAGTCATATGCGTCACCAGATTGGTCTGCGGATGCACGATGCTGGCGATGTCGCGCGCCTGCACGGAGTTGGGGGCAACGTACGTCATGGCGATCTCCCTCGATTACCAGGGCAGTGTAACCCTCGTTGACAGGGTTAGGCAGGGGGATACGTTCCGCCGCATGGACGACAGTCACAAACTCAACCTTCATCTGGTTTCCGACGCCACCGGGGAGACCCTGAACAATCTGGCGCGCGCCACGATCGTGCAGTTCAAGCACGCCGACGTGACACACCACCGCTGGAACATGATCCGCAGCCGCTTCCAGCTGCACCGCGTGATCGAAGGGATCGAGGCCGAACCCGGCCCCGTGCTGTCCACCATCGTCGACCAAGGCCTGCGTGCGGAACTGGAGAAGACCTGCCAGCAGCTGAACCTGCCGATCGTCAACGTGCTCGATCCCGTTTTGACCATGCTGCAGGAATACATCGGAGAAAAGGCGACCGCCCGCCCCGGCCAGCAGTACGTCATGAACATGGACTACTTCAAACGCATCGACGCCATGCACTACGTCCTGGCGCACGACGATGGGCAGGCCCACACCAACCTGGCCGAGGCCGATGTGATCCTGGTCGGCGTGTCCCGCAGCTCGAAAACCCCCACCTGCTTCTATCTGGCCAACCGCGGCATCAAAGCCGCCAACGTGCCGCTGGTGCCCGGATTGCCGGATGTCCCCGGCCTCGCCAACCCGCAATGCCCGGTGATCGGCCTGACGCTGGACGATCAGGCGCTGATCGAAATCCGCCGCCACCGCCTGCGGCTGATCGGCGCCGGCGGCCAAGCCGGGTTCGCGCGCCAGGGCGGCTCGGAGTACGTTGACGAGGATGCGGTGAAGAAGGAACTCCTCTGGGCGCGCCGCCTGTGCACCAGCCACGGCTGGCCGGTGATCGACGTCACCCGCCGCTCTATCGAGGAAACCGCCGCCACCGTGCTGCAGTTGATGGAAGCCTGGCACCGCCGCCGCGAAAAAACTTCCGCACCGGCGTGATTTTATGGTCGGAATCGCTTGCGCGGCTCCGAAGAACCACGTCACACTCCCTCTTGTGTTCAACCAACTGAAAGGAGGTGATCCAGTGTCTCATTGTTCCTTGGCGTCCCAAGTTGTGGCTCGGATCGCCGGCGCGGACGCGACGGCGTAGATTTCTCCGGTCCGGCAACGGACAGTCATACAACAATGTCAGGGCTTCGGGGGCGACCCCGAAGCCCGCTTTGTTTCCGGGAGGATCGGATGGTCGATCGGGAAATTGGCCGGTGCGCATGGGCCGCCAGCGGCGATGCAACCATGCAGGCGTACCACGACACCGAGTGGGGCATTCCCGAACACGCTGACAAAAAACTGTTCGAGATGCTGACGCTGGAGGGCGCCCAGGCCGGCCTGTCCTGGCGCACCGTGCTGATGCGGCGCGATGCGTACCGGGAAGCCTATCATGGCTTCGATATCGCCCGCGTGGCGGCGATGACCGACGCGGAATTGGAAACCCTGCTCACCAGCTCGGGGCTGATCCGCAACCGGCTGAAGGTCTACTCGGTGCGGGAGAACGCCTGCGCCGCGCTGACGGTGGGCAGTTTGGATACTTACCTGTGGTCCCTGGTTCCCGGCGGGCCATTGGTGAACCGCTGGACCGGGTCATCGCAGGTCCCCGCCACCACCCCGGCGTCCGATCTCATGAGCAAAACCCTGCGAAAGAAAGGCTTCCGTTTCGTGGGCTCCACCATATGCTACGCCTTCATGCAGGCGACCGGCATGGTCAACGACCACCTGACCACCTGCCTCTGCTACAGGGAGTCCCAGAATGCGTAATACCGAGGAAATCTGGCGCCGGATCGACGCCCACAAGGACGCGTTCATCGCGCTGTCGGACCGCGTCTGGGGAACTCCCGAACTCTGCTACGGGGAGTTTCAGTCCTGCGCGGAACACACCGCCATGCTGGAAACCCAGGGTTTCAAGGTCACGCGCAATGTCGCCGGCATCCCCACCGCCGTGATGGGGGAAGCCGGGGAGGACGGCCCGGTGATCGCCATCCTCGGCGAATACGACGCGCTGCCCGGCCTGTCGCAGGAGGCTGGGGTCGCCGAACAACGCCCTCTGCCGGGTCCGGGCTACGGGCACGGCTGCGGCCACAACCTGCTGGGCTCGGCGTCGCTGCTGGCCGCCACGGCGGTGAAGGAATACCTCGCGGAAAACGGTCTGAAGGGCCGCGTGCGCTACTACGGCTGCCCGGCCGAGGAAGGCGGCGCCGCCAAAGGCTTCATGGTCCGCGCCGGCACCTTCGATGACGTGGACATCGCGATCTCCTGGCATCCATCGTCATTCTCCGGCGTGTGGGAGCCGATGTCGCTCGCCAACACCCGCATTGATTTTTCTTTCAGCGGCCGAGCCTCGCATGCCGCCGCGTCGCCGCATCTGGGGCGGAGCGCGCTGGATGCGCTGGAATTGATGAGCGTCGGCGTGAACTACATGCGCGAGCACATGCCCTCCGACGCTCGGGTTCATTCCGCCATTCTGGACGCCGGCGGCATCGCGCCCAACGTGGTGCAGGCCTTCGCCAAGGTGCGGTATTTGATCCGGGCTCGGAATCTGCCCGAGCTGAACCAGCTGATCGGGCGGGTGAAAAAGATCGCCGATGGCGCGGCGCTGATGACCGAGACGATCGTCGAAATGAAGACGATCAGCGCGGTGTCCAACCTGCTTGGCAACACCCCGCTGGAGAAGGCGCTGCACGACAATTTGTCCCGCCTGGGCGCCCCGCCCTACGACGATCTGGACCGTGCCCGCGCCGCCGAGTTCCAGGCGACGCTGTCGGAGGAGGACATCGAAAGCTCCTATCGCCGCGCGGGGATGCCGTTCAAGCCGGGCGTTGAGCTGTGCAACGAAATCGTGCCGCTGGATGCCAAAACCGCCCCGATGATGGGCTCCACCGACGTGGGCGACGTGAGCTGGGCGGTGCCCACGGTGCAGGCGCGCGGCTCGGTCTACGCCATCGGCACGCCGGGGCATTCGTGGCAGTTGACGGCGCAGGGCAAACTGCCGGCGGCGCACAAGGGCATGGTGCATGTGGCGAAAGTCATGGCCGGCACGGCGCTGGACGTGCTGCACGACGAAACGCTGCTGGCCCGAGCCAAGGCGGACCATCAGGCTCGGGTGACCCGGACGCCATACGTGTGCCCGATCCCGGATGACGTGGAGCCGCCGATCCAGATGTCGGCTTGAGGGGCGAGGCGTAGATACGAGTCCGGCTATCGAAAACCGAACCGGTTGGGCGCCGCGCCGCTCTCTCACCGTCATGGCATGGCTTGTCCGTGCCATCCATTGCAGCAGGACGCGGCGATAGTTGGGAGGCACGGCGGCCTGGAACGTGGAAACTATTCAACACGGATGGGACTGCCCTACATCCCTCCCGGATAGCTCGGCCCCCCGCCACCCTCCGGCGTGACCCAATTAATATTCTGCGTCGGGTCCTTGATGTCGCAGGTCTTACAATGCACGCAGTTCTGCGCGTTGATCTGCAACCTTGGCTGGCCTTCCTCGACGCCGAGGATTTCGTAAACTCCAGCAGGGCAATAGCGGGTTTCCGGGCTGCGGTATTTCTCCCAGTTCACCGCGATCGGGATGTCCTGGTCCTTCAGCGTCAGATGGACCGGCTGATTTTCCTCGTGATTGGTGTTGGAGATAAACACCGAGGATGGCTTATCGAACGTCAGCTTGCCGTCAGCCTTGGGATAGGCGATCTGCTTCGCGACGGACGCATCCTTCAGCGTTTCGTTATCTTTGTGCGCATGCTTCAAGGTCCAGGGCGCCTTGCCGCGGAACAAGTAAGTGTCTAAAGCGGAATATACCAACCCGCCGTACATCCCGAACTTGCTGAACGCCGGCCGGATGTTGCGAACGGCGGACAATTCCTCCCAAACCCAGCTTTCCTTCAATGCCTCCGGGTAAGCCTCCAACTCCGCCGGTCGGTCGCCGGCCAAAACCTCCGCGACCGCTTCCGCCGCCAGCATGCCGGATTTCATCGACGTATGCGTGCCCTTGATCTTCGGCACGTTCACGAACCCCGCCGAGTCCCCAATCAACGCGCCACCCGGGAAAACCAGCTTGGGCATCGACTGCAACCCACCCTCGTTCAACGCGCGCGCCCCATAGGCGATACGGCGCCCACCCTCAAAATGCTTGCGCACATCGGGGTGGGTCTTGAAACGCTGCATCTCGTCGAAGGGCGATAGCCAGGGGTTGGAGTAATCCAACCCGATAACGAAGCCATATGAAATAAGGTTCTTTCCGAAGTGGTACAGGAACGATCCGCCATAGGTATCCGACTTCAGCGGCCAGCCGATGGTATGCTCGATCAGCCCCGGCTTATGGTTCTCGGTTGGGATTTCCCAAAGCTCTTTGATGCCGATGGCATAAGTCTGGTCCTGCACGCCCTCGCGCAACCCAAACCGAGACAGCAATTGCTTGGTCAGCGACCCGCGGCATCCCTCGGCGAACAGGGTGTATGAAGCCCGCAGTTCCATCCCGCGCGCGAAATTGTCGGTTGGAACGCCGTCCTTGCCGACGCCCATATCGCCGGTGGCGATCCCGACAACGCGGCCGTCCTCATACAGAATCTCGGACGCCGCGAACCCCGGGTAGATCTCGACTCCCAACTCCTCGGCCTGAGTCCCAAGCCAGCGGCACACGTTCCCCAGCGACACAATGTAGTTGCCGTGGTTGTTCATCTGCGGCGGGGTCGGCAGCCGGGTGGCGCTGACCTCAGTCAGGTACAGGAACCGGTCTGTCAGCGCCGGGGTTTCCAAGGGCGCCCCGCGCGCAGCCCAATCCGGGATCAGCTCGTTCAGCGCCCGAGGCTCCAGCACCGCGCCGGACAGCGTGTGCGCCCCTATCTCCCCGCCCTTTTCGACGAGGCACACGGCGGCATCGGGGGCGAGTTGCTTCAGGCGGATCGCCGCGGCCAAGCCCGCCGGCCCGCCCCCCACGATCACCACATCGAACTCCATCGCCTCCCGAGGGGGCAGCTCTTCCGCCATGTCCGGCTCCTTATGCTATCGGACGCAACTAAGCAGAGTGCTACGCTCGCAGGAAGGGCCTATCCCCGCACACCGTCACCCGGTGGCCGAACCGCCGCTGCGGGAAGTAGTCCCACATCGCCTGGTGCTGCACCGCTCGGTTGTCCCAGAACGCCACCGAATTCGGCTGCCACTTGAACCGGCACACGAATTTCGGCTGCTCGGCGTGGTCGAACAGCATGTTCAGCACCGCATCGCTCTCACGACGGGACAGCTGCACGATGCGTGTCGTGAAGCCCCGGTTGACGAACAGCGCCTTACGCCCCGTCTCGGGGTGGGTGCGCACCACTGGGTGCTCGGATTCGGGGAATTGCTGGTCGGGGGTCGGCTCACGGAACTGGTGATTCGCGGATTTGCGGCTCTCGTGCATCGCGGAGCAGGTTTCCAGGAAGCCCTGCATCGCCGGGGACAGCGCCTCGTAGGCCGCGTACTGGTTGGCGAACATGGTGTCGCCGCCACCGTTCTCGGGCACCTCCTTGATGTGCAGGATCGATCCCATCGGCGGCTCCGCGTCGCACGACACGTCGGAGTGCCAGACCTCCCCCGCCACCCGCTTGGAGTTCGGGCCGGCCTCGATGGTCAGAATCTCCGGGTGGTCGGCGTAGCGCTTCGGCGCGTTGGGATGTACGTGCAGCTTGCCGAACCGGGCGCCGAACGCCTTGTGCTGATCGATGGTCATTTCCTGGTCGCGGAAGAAAATGACGCAGTGGTCCAGCAGGGCCTGGTGCACCGCGTCGAACTGCTGGTTGGTCATCGGCCCCGCGAGGTCGACGCCGGAGATCTCCGCGCCGATGGTGGGGGTCAGTGTGCGGACTTCGATACCCATCGTTCAATCCTCCCGTTATCAGGTCAGCCCGTAGAATTCGCGGACGTTGTCGCGCAGCACCCGCTGCTTTTGTTCCGGATTCAGATGCGATGTTTGTTCGGCGATCACCTGCTGGCTCCAGGGCCAGGTGGAATCGCTGTGCGGAAAATCGTTCGCCCACATCAGCTGATTTGGCCCCAGCATGTCGGCGAGCTGGAAGGCGACGTGGTCGTCCTGGAACGTCAGGCGGATGTTGTCGCGGAAATATTCCGATGGCATGCGGGGCAGTTCCTTGCCCTCCAGCCAATAGCGGTGGCGTTTGTAGGCGTGGTCCATGCGGTACATGAAATGCGGCGCCCAACCGGCGTCGGCCTCCACGCAGGCCACTTTCAAACCCGGATACCGAGCGAACACGCCACCGAAAATCATGGTGGACATGATGTCCTGGCAGCCGCGGATAATGGACAGGAAGGCGTTGATTTTCGGGCCGCGCGGGCGTTCCGCGGCGGTGGTCAGAATGTGGAAGGACAGCGGCAGGTCCAAAGCGACGGACGCCTCCCACAGCGGGTCGTAGATGGGGTCGTCGTAGTCGGACACGCCGGGCATCCCCGGCATCATCACGCCCTTGAAGCCCATGTCCTTGATGCGCTGGAGGTCCGCCACGCCCTCGGCCACCGTGCGCACCGCCGTCTGGCCCATGCCGATCAGCCGATCCGGTGCATGCGAAACATATTCCGCAAGCCAACGATTATAGGCCTCGAAACAAGCCGCTTTGTAATCGAGGTCGTGGTGATTGCACAGCACCATGCCAACGGTGGGATAAATGATCTCCGCGCCCACGCCGTCGCGATCCTGGTCGGCCAGCCGCACGGTGGCATCCCACCCGCCGCGGTGCAGATCCGCGAATTTTCCGCCGGTCATGCGCAGCGTCGACGGGTCCCTGCCGGCAGCCGCCACCAGCCCCATCGGGATGGTGCGCTTCATGCCATCGACGACGTAAATGTCGCCGACACGTGCATCGTTGACGATATGCGGCGCAATATCGCGGAATTTCGGATCGATATGCGCGCGGTAGCAATCCGGCGGTTCGGTGATGTGCGAGTCAGCCGAGATCGGTAGCGTATTCATGGACGGTTCCCTGCCTTTTGCTGTTGAGCGGAGCCTACCGGCCAGTATGTAAAAGACGCAAGTTTTCACCCCCCCCCGTTGCGCGAAAACGCCTGGGGGGGCACGAGTCGGCCCATGGACGCCTTCGCCATGCTGCGCCTCCAGATCGAGTGGGGGGCCGACGACGCGCTGGACACGGACCCCGTGGACCGGCTGCGGGAGGTCGCACGTCCCGCCCCGATCCTGGCAAAACGCCCCGAAGCCGTCGCCGCCGCTGCGGAACCCCCGCGCGGCTCCCCCGCCGAACGGGCTTTGGCCGTCGCCGCGAACGCCAACAGCCTGGAAGAACTCAAAGCCGCCATCGCCGCCTTCGACGGCTGCGCCCTGCGCGATACCGCCGGCCACCTGGTCTTCGCCGAGGGCAACCCAGAAGCCGGAATCCTGCTGATCGGCGAGGCCCCCGGCGCCGACGAGGACCGCACCGGCCACGTCTTCGCGGGGCGGGAGGGTGCACTGCTCGACAAGATGCTCGCCAGCATCCACCTGACGCGCGACCAGATGATGCTAACCCCGCTGATCCCCTGGCGCCCCCCCGGCGGCCGCCCGGCCAACGCGGGGGAGGTGACGGTGTGCCTGCCGTTCCTGCACCGCCTCATCGCTCTGACCCGCCCCACACGCCTGATCCTGCTGGGCATGCAGGCCGCCAACAGTATTTTGCCGGCGACCGCGCGGCGCCGCCGAGCGGCCCCGGCCTGGGTGGATTGCACCGTTCCTGGCCAATCCGGCACATTGCCGGCTTTGGCGTTGCCAGGACTGTCCACGCTATTAAAGAACCCCCTCGAACGCCGTGACGCCTGGGCCGGCCTGCGCCTGCTCCGCCGCACCCTGGACGAAAACCCTTAAGGAGGCCGCCTTGCCCCTCGATCAAAACCGCCCGTTCATTCCGGTCCACATCGCCGTCCTGACCGTGTCCGACACCAGGACGCTGGCCAATGACACCTCCGGCGCCACGCTGGTGGAGCGGATCGAGAAAGCCGGCCACGTGGTGGCGGAACGGGCGCTGGACAAGGACGACGCCGGAGTGATCGAGGCCCGGCTGCGCGGCTGGATCGCAAACCCCGCCATCGACGTGGTGATCACCACCGGCGGCACCGGCGTCACCGGCCGCGACGTTACCCCCGAGGCCTTCGACCGTGTGCTGGAAAAACGCATCGAGGGCTTTGGCGAGCTGTTCCGCATGCTCAGCTACCAGAAGATCGGCACCTCCACGATCCAGTCGCGCGCCATCGGCGGCGTGGCGGGCGGCACCTATTTGTTCGCGCTGCCCGGCAGCACCGGTGCGGTAAAGGACGGCTGGGACGACATTCTGGTGCACCAACTCGACAACCGGTTCCGTCCCTGCAATCTGGTGGAACTGATGCCTCGCTTGCAGGAACACCTGAAGCCGGCGGCGGAATAGGGGGAGAGCACGCGATGGCACGCAAGCTGAAGGTCGCGGTCCAGATGGACCCGATGGAAACCATCAACATCGACGGCGACTCCACCTTCGCGTTGATGCTGGAAGGCCAGGCCCGCGGCCACGCGTTGTGGCACTACGAGGTGAAGCACATGGCCCTGCGGGAGGGTGTGCGCTCCGCCCACGGCAAGCGCGAGGAACGCCTGATGGCCCGCGCCCGCCCCGTGACCGTGGCGCGCAAACACGGCGCCCACTTCACGTTCGGCGCGATGCAGGAGCTGAACCTGGGCTCGATGGACACCATCCTGATGCGCCAGGACCCGCCCTTCGACATGGCCTATATCACCGCCACCCATCTGCTGGAGCACATCCACCCCAAGACCTTGGTGGTCAACGACCCCGCTTCGGTCCGCAACGCACCGGAAAAGCTGCTGGTCACCCATTTCCCCGATCTGATGCCCCCCACCATGATCACCTGGGACCTGGAGGCGATCCGGTCCTTCCGAGCGGAATACAAGGACATCATCGTCAAGCCGCTGTTCGGCAATGGCGGCGCGGGCGTGTTTCGCATCAAGCCGGACGACGAGAATCTGGCGTCCTTGCTGGAAATGCACTTCGCCCGGTCCCGCGAACCCCTGATGTTCCAGCGCTACGAAGCCTCGGTCCGCAAGGGCGACAAGCGCATCATCCTGGTGGACGGCGAACCCATGGGCGCGGTCAATCGCGTTCCGGCCGAGGGCGAGGCTCGGTCCAACCTGCATGTCGGCGGGCGGCCGGAAAAATCCCCTCTGACCGCCCGCGACCGCGAAATCTGCGCCGCCATCGGACCGACCTTGCGCGAGCAGGGCATGATTTTCGTGGGGATCGACGTGATTGGGGATTACCTTACCGAAATCAACGTTACCTCCCCGACGGGCTTGCAGGAGATCGCGCGTTTCGACGGCGTGCACCTGGAAAAAGCGATCTGGGACAAGATCGAAGCCAAGATCGGCGCATAGCGGACGCGTCGCGGCGGCGGCACCCAAGCGGCGGATCGCCCCACGATCGACCGAACGTTCGAGGACATCGGATTCACGATCCGTAACCTTGGGTTATTCTCGTCTGCTGGCGGGGTTCCGGCGGTGGGATACCACCCTGGTGAATTGCCGCCTCGATCCGGTGTCGAAATCGGAAATCGTGGACTTCCTGGTGGTCGGCACACTGCACCGGTCCATGTTCCGGCTGACGATCCGTCTTCGGCACAGGTCGCCACTTTGCGTCGAGTGGGCGATGGTGCTCGCGGCACTGGACGAGGCACGTTTGGCGGCCAGAACGCCCTTATACCAACCGCCCTAACCACTGACACACGCCCAGAGCCTCATTCCGATTGAGCGT
>CAIYDT010000200.1 GCA_903924985.1 uncultured Acetobacteraceae bacterium | reverse complement strand
TCCGATGTGTGCTCGGTGCGGGTGATCGCGATCGCAGACCCCATGAAACCCTCCGTTCTTCAATGATGAACGAAAGGCAGCGAATCAGGGTTCGCGACCGATTCCTAGCCCCCGTGAGTCAGGGGAAACGGCGGTTGGTATTACTGCGCAACAGGACCCGTCCACGTATGGCGTGATCGGGCCGATCCCGATTGAGCGGGACGGTCCGGAGAGGATCGGTAGGCTCGATGGTGAACGAATGGCGGCTTATGACAGCCTCCCTCTCCAGACCTGCCTGTCCTCTCCCGGCCAGATATGGCCAACGGATTCAGTCGCGCTAATCCGACGCCGAAAATACGATTGCCACAAGTCCGGCGCACCGGATGATAGGCATGGCCTGATGGGATCTAAGTCCGATAACTGGCCGTATTGCCACGTATAAATGCCTCCCCCCTAATATCCAAAGAAAATAAACCTCCAATACCCTTGAACCCCCCCTCCCCTCACCACATATCCCCGTTTTGTTCTCCACCAACGGGAGCGTCCCCGCCATGTCGTCCTACGCCAGCCCGTCCCCCAGCCTGGAAGCCCTCCTCCGCAACGCTTGCCACCGAGCCTTACGCCTCGGCCTGTCGTTTACCAACCAGCTCCGCGTCTACCGCTCCATCATTGCCCTGGCGCGGGAGGTGCGGTTGCGCTTCGGCAACCCCCTATGCGAAGCGGGCAACGACACGCTCCCGACGCTACTGGCCGCGGTCTGCGATCATGCCAGCGAATTGGGCTTGGATCGCGAACTCCCCCTCCCCGACGCGATCCTGGTGCAACGGCTTGCCGTGCGGCTTTCCCGCGCTACCCGCATGGCCGCGGGCGCCGAACCCGCCGGCCGAAGAATTCCCGCACAGACCCCCGTGCAACGTGAGAACACCACCCAGCCCGACGCCCCCGAACCGGCCGCCACGGACAGTCCCGCACAAAACCCCTTGCAACGTGAGAAACCCGCCCAGCCCGACGCCCCCGAGCCGCCGGACGACCGCCTGAGTGCCTGGCGCAACGATCACACGACCGAACGCGACCAAAGAGCGCATGAGAAGCTACGCACGGTGATCGACGCACGGCTGATCGCAAAAGTCAAAGCGATGAACAAACGCGACCGCGAGGAATGGGGGGCCGCCGAGCAGACCGAGGCCGCGTGATCGCCGCCCCAGACCCCATCACCCCGGAAAATACCGCGGTGCCTCCGCCATGATAATCCGGGGGCGGGGTCGCTTTGTCCGGCGCGGACGGTTCGGGCGCCGCCGAACCGTCCGCTTCCTGGTGCTACTTCACCGCCGAATACGGCGTCGGCCCAAGGATGAAGTTCTTCACGTTCGCCACGATCGGGCCGTTGGCCTCGGTCTTGGCGCGGGCGGCGTGCCACTCGGGGTCGGCCTGGAAGGCGTTCCACTTGGCTTCGCGATCCGCCAGGGAGTCGAACTTCAGCATGTAATAGAGCGTCTGGTTGGACTCACCGATGATGGTGGTCCAGAAGCCGGCCTGCTGGATGCCGTGCTTTTCCCAGATCTTCAGCGTGATGGTGCTGAAGCGGTTGTTTAGGTCGGGCAGCCGGCCCGGGACGCATTCGTAGATTCGCAACTCGTAGATCATGGTGGGTTTCCTCCTCCGTTGTCGGTTGGATGGGCGGGAGTGTGCTGCGGGGCCGGGCGGGGGGCAAGATGGGGGAGACCCTCCATTTGCGCGCCGGCTTCGGCGATCAGGTCGCGGCCGACGATGTCGCCGAGGTACCGCAATTCGTCGGCGAACACCTCGATCGCCGATTTCCCCTCGGCACAGGTTTGGCCGCAGCGTGTATGGGTCACAAAGCCTTTGTATGCCTCGTACCGGGACGGATCGTTCGTCTCATCGAAGATTCTGATGACCCCGCTGTGAATGTTGATTGGGAACAGCCAGCATGGCGCTGGTTTGTAGGCCCACGGGTGCACACCGTCCCGCAGCGCCAGGACCTGCAAACCGCAGCGCCCGTCGTCCAGATGGAAGACGCAGCTCGTCTGGTTGAAGTGCTCGGGAAAGTCCGGCACCGCCTCCTTGGCAGCCCATGGCCGGGTCGCGGTTTTCCGCCCGAACAGAACGCCCCCGACAAACCCGTCGACAACCACGGCATCCGGCAGATCGAGGCCCATGGCCGCGAACGCGGAACGCCGCGCCTGAGCAATAACGGCGATCGCGGCCTCATGCGGTGCATCCAGGTAGACGCCATCGTAACAGCACATGCCGCGGCAATCCGCCAATGCGCATCGGGCCATGCGCCGGCCGAACGACCGGCCGTCGATCGGCATCGTCGCACATTTTTGCCGGAGGTGGGCCTCGATCGCCGCGAACGTCATCCTATTTTGCCAGGTCCGCCAGGAAACCGCGGATTTTCTCGCTAACATAGGCATATTCCGCCGTGCCGGACGGCGCACTGCCGGCGGAGTGGCCGCGGATCGAGGGGATCTCGGCGTAGATCACCGGGGATCTGATCCCTCGATACAACTCCCGCGTCAGGTACCCGGGGATCGTCCTGTCCGTCATGCTTGGCAGCATCAATGCCCGCGCCTTGATTTGGCCGAGCGCCTTCATCATGTCGCCGCCGAAGGGAACCGAGGCATCGAAATTGCGGCTGGCCATATAACGGGACAGCATGGAATTGGCATCCCAATCCTTCACCCACCGCTCGCCCGCGGCCTTCTTGCCGGCTTCGTACTCGGCCTCGCTCAGGCTGCCCAGATACTCGTCACTGGCGGTCCAGGGGAAGTAGATCAGCGCCGCTCGGCGAATGCCCTCCACAGGGTTCTCGGTGTATTTGCCGTCCTGGTATTTGGGATCGAGGGTGACCATCGCCTCGAACGCGTCCACGATCGCGGCAAAATGGTGATCGCCGCGGGCGGCGGGGACGATCATAATCAGGCCGGTCATGAAGTCGGGGTAGTTGATGCCCCATTCCACCGTCTGAAACGATCCCATGGAGCCGCCGCCGACCGCCAGCAGATGCGTCAGGCCGAGCGTCCTGGTGACCATCTCGTGCTGCGCCTTCACCATGTCGCGGATGGTGTATTTCGGGAAGGCGGTGCCCAACCCGTCCTTGGGGGAGGACGATGTGCCGCCCCCGATCGGGTCGGCGCCGATGACGAAATATTTGTCGGTGTCGTAGGTCTTGCCCGGGCCGATATGCGCGTCATAGGCGTGCCGGCTGGCCGAGGTGCCGGGCACCAGCAGAATGGCGTTGGATTTGGCGTTGTTGAGCTTGCCCCAGGTGACGTAGCCGACCTTCATGTCGGGGATTTCCCCGCCGTTTTCGAAGGCGAAGCGGCCGATGGAGGCTACGGACTCGGATTGCGCGTGCGCGCACAGCGGCAACAGCAGCGCGAAGGCCAAGATCAGAAATCGCATATCGGTTTCCCCCGTTATGCGATCCAAACTACCGGCATTCGGACGGGGAGGCAAAATTGGTCGGAGCGGCGGGATTCGAACCCACGACCCTCAGTCCCCCAGACTGATGCGCTACCAGACTGCGCTACGCTCCGACCGGTGAGGAGCGGTCCTTTACCAGCCCCCGCTCCGTGCCGCAACGTCCCATTCAAGTCTGCCGGAAGCCGACCACCCGGTGTTGCTGCGCTACTCCCGCCCCGAGGACTTTCCCGCGCAATGGCTGGCAACCGTGCCTGATATGCCCGACATCGTGCTTTCCATGCACTGTGCCCTTGTCGAGCGCACCCGCGAGGGACTCGCCGCCGCCGCTGGCAAACAACTGCGCATCGTTTGGTTTGACTTCGGCGACTATCACGCTTGGTTGGCGGGCCGCGACGGCACGCCAGGCCACCGAAACGAATGGACGATCGCCCGCTCGTTCGGTCTTACACCGCTGCCAGGAAGTCATTGACACCTATCTACCCCGCAGGACGGAGGTGGCTATCGCTGCCATGGCAGCTTGGGAGGCCGGGGAGGGCACCGTCTCGATCAGTTCACGTGCGGTCCGCATGAGCGATCGGGCAGGCCGATCAAAAGCTTCCGTCGACAATAGTTCGTAATCGATACGATCAGTTCATACGTCCAGCCACCAAATTCGCTTCGATTTTAGGATCGTCAATTCCGCGCGTCGGAGCGCGTCATGAACCACATACGGACCTACAATCAAATTTGCCTCTACCGTCGAATTTTCAATTTCCTTCGGCAAAGGGTATTCGCGAATAGCCTCAGGCATCCTTTCATCGGATGAGAACTCGAACCGCTTGTTTAACCACACTTGACGAACCGAGATTCGCGATGATGCCAGCATCTTATTTCGGATGGCAAAAACAGCGTCGCTTGGCAAGGAGTTGGTCTCGCTGCCCCAGCCGTAGCGGCACTCTATCCGGTATCGTGCTTGGCTTCCCTTTTCCGTATAAACGCACAATTTGGGCTTTAACTCACCTATGCATTCTATCAGACGCTCCGTCTGAAGGCCCTCCAACCAGGTCTTCCTCAACCTATCAACGGATTCACCGAAGTTTTGGATCGGGCGTTCATGGAATTCGCGCACCTTGAGATCAAGCCCTTGATCATTTGCAACTTGTCGCTTTGCTGCCTCCATCGCTTCGCGATCTCGACGCTGATGCGGCAGTCCCGAGAGCTGTCGAATAGACATACCCAGCCAGTGTTCGGGATGAAATATCGTCAGTATCGTTAAGGGATATTGCGCCACATCAACCCCCAAATCGTCGGAGAAACTTGGTGGCTACGGACACCAGAAATAGTCCACGTAGCACGTCTCCCAGAACCGCGCACACACCGGCAAGAATGAATACCCACCATTCCTGTGGCACTATCGGACTGTATGTCAGGCCAACGAATGTGTTTGTCGAGAATACTAAAATATCTAAAAATCGGAAGCCAGAACAACCCAAAGTACAATGAAGATCCGATAACCCATACTGCAATATTGATAACAGGCTGATACACACGAAGATGGCTACCACGGTGTATTCCCATCTGAGGCCGTAACCCCATGTCAGTCGATTGATTAGCCAACCAAATCCAACGTGCCGGCTATAAATCGTAGGGAGTATCCAGTTGCGGTAGAAGCCGACGAATAGCAATCCCTCTTCGTCTATCGGCGCTGCACTTATTGCTCGCCGGTGCTGGCATGTCATGGCAAGGAACGCCGCGGTTTCAACAGACGAGAAGTCCCAATCTTCCGTTGCTCGGCGTCCCAACGCTGCAAACACTGTTGCAGCCTCCCTCCGTGCCAACAACAGTGAGACATCTTCCTCCCGGGAGTTTAGACCCTGAGGCGCTGAAGGATCATCTCGCTCATGCCCATGCTCCCCACACAGAACGAGGCC
>CAIYDT010000199.1 GCA_903924985.1 uncultured Acetobacteraceae bacterium | reverse complement strand
GGGAGCATGAGTTTGGTATCGGCACGATCGCGGGTGTGGCGGCGAAGTTCGGTGTTTATCGGCGGGTTGTCCGCCGGGCGATTGCCAGTGCGCTGCCACCGCTGCACCACTACCCCGGACGGAGCAAGCCCAAGCTGGACGCACAAGTGGGTCGCTACTATCGAGACCCTTGGCGGACGCCAGGAATTGATCATCATCAACGGGTCCGGTCTGCACGCTGCGCGGTCCTGGTGTCAGCAATGTTTACGGCAGTGTTTCGCTATCAGGCGGTTGGCGGTTCCCCAAGCCCATAGGACCGCCCCGACACGACAACCCGGCACCCTGTCGCGCCACACGCCCCGCATCGAAGCGGTAGGCGCGCCAGCGGCACATCGCCGTGCCCGGCCGAGACCAGCGCCGGCAGGTCCAGTTCCGCCCAATAATGGTCGCAGGCGGTGCAGACCGCATCGACGCGATGGACGCCGGCATAGTCGCGGGCCGTGGGAAGGTTGGGCATCAGGGGGCGATCTGGCCGAGGGTGACGACGCCGGACACGGATACGGATTTTGCGGACACAATGCGGACATTTATCGGCGACAATCCGCCAATCGTGCGCCACACATATAAATATTTAACAATTTCATGGACTTATTGGTGGGCGCAGTAGGATTCGAACCTACGGCCCGCTGATTAAGAGTCAGCTGCTCTACCAACTGAGCTATGCGCCCCCCAACCGGCCGCACCGAAGCGACCGGCCACCAACAGGGAAGCGCTGTCTACCAAGCCTGGGCGCGCTTGCAAACCCCCAAATGCGTCACGGGCGTCCCGAGCGGTGATAGGGGTGCCCGGTGGCGATTGAGCGGGCGCGATACACCTGCTCTGCCAGCATCCCGCGCGCCAGAAAGTGGGGCCAGGTCATGGGTCCCAGCGATAGCGCCGCGTCGGTGCGGGCCAGGACAGGGGCGTCCAGCCCCTCGGCGCCGCCGATCAGGAAGCAAACGCGCCGGGATGTGCCCAGCCAGCGTTCCAGCATCGCGGCGAAGCGCAGACTGTCCGGCATCTCGCCGCCCTGGTCGAGTGCCACGACGAAGGCGTTGTCCGGCAGGGCCGCGAGCAGGGCCGTCCCCTCCCGCCGTTTGACCTCGGCGGGGGCGCCGCGGCCCTCGGGGATTTCCACCAGGGTAAAGGCCGGGCGCAGCCGAACGTTGTAGCGGGCGAAGAGTTCGGCTTCCGGCCCGTCGCGCAGGCGGCCGACGGCGATCAGGTGCATTGCTGGGGCTTTCCGCTTGATACTTAACAACTCCAAAGGCATCGGCTAACGTCGCGTCAACCGAAAAAAGGGGGAGCGACCATGCTGAAAATGTCCAGGCGCCGGATCGGCGCACTTGCCGGTGCGTCCATTCTGCTGCCGCGATTCGCGCACGCGGCCGAGATCAACTGGAAGTTCACCAGCTCCCAGCCGGCAGTGCATCCCTCCTCCGTGCGTTACATGGAAGCGGCTGAACGGGTGAAGCAGAAATCCGGCGGCAAGTTCGAGATCACGGTCTTCCACTCCGGCCAGTTGGGCACCGACATCGACACCTACACCCAGGTGCGAATCGGCGGTGTGCATATGATGGTGCTGTCGAATGTCATCACCGCGACCGCGGCGCCGCTGACCTCGGCGCTCAGTATGCCGTTTGCCTTCAAGAACTACGAGGAAGTCTGGCGCGCCGCGGATGGCCCGCTGCAGCAGCTGCTGCGTAAGGACCTGGAGAAGGCGGGCTACCTGACGACCAACAAGATCCTGGACAGTGGCTTTCATCACATCACCAACAACAAGGGCCCGATCCACACAGTGGACGATGTGCAGGGCCTGAAGCTGCGTGCCCCGCCGAGCCCCATTCAGGTGTCGACGTGGAAGGCCATCGGGGCGGCGCCGGCGTCGATGAATTTTTCGGAGCTGTACACCGCTCTGCAAACCGGCGTGGTGGACGGGCAGGAAAGCCCGGCCTCGCTGACCAAGACCACGCGTCTGTATGAGGTGCAGAAATACATGTCCGTCACCAGCCATCTCTGGGATGGCTGGTACACGCTGATCAACCCCAAGGCGTTTGGCCGCTTGTCCAAGGATATGCAGGATCTGGTGATGGCGGAGTTCGATCAGGCCGGAGTGGACGCGCGCAAGGACCTGCTGGCGCTGAACACCGACGCCCTGACCTTCATGCAAGAAAAAGGCATGATCGTAAACACGGTCGCCGATACGTCGTCCTTCCGCAAGAAACTAAAGGACGTTGGTTTCTATAAGGAGTGGAAGGAGAAGCTGGGGCCGGACGTCTGGAAGGCCCTGGAAGACATCTCCGGCCCCCTGACCTGAGAGCCTGAAATCATGGAAGCCAGCCTACCCGGCCGCGAGACCGCCATCGCGCGGATCGCGGGCGGGATCGAGCGCCCACTCATCCGTGTCCTGGAGTACGTCGCCGCGGCGCTCGTTTTGGGCGACGTGGGGATTTTGCTGCTGGGCGTCATCGCGCGTTACGTCTTTCAGACTCCGTTGATTTGGACTGACGATCTCGCGCAGGCGGTGTTCTTGTGGCTGGGGATGATCGGCTCCGTCGTGGCGCTGAACCGCGGCGAGCACATGCGTATGACCGCCCTCCTGGCCCGCGCTCGCCCGCCGGTGCGGGCGGGGATGGAGATTTACGGCGCCGCCGTGGGCCTGATGTTCCTGGCCGCCGTCGTGCAGCCGGCGATCGAATATGTGGAAGAAGTGTCCCGCCTGGTCATGCCTGGCCTGCAGGTATCCAAGGCCTGGCTGACCGCCCCGCTGCCGGTGGGTTTCGGGCTGATGATCCTGATCGCGGCGGCTCGGGTGTTTCGGTCGTTCCCGCCGTTGGTGGGCGTGTTGCTTCTGGCGCTCGCGGGCTTCGTGGCCTGGGGCGTGCCGCAGATCGATCCGTGGCTCGAGCAACTCGGTAACCTCAACCTGATCCTGTTCTTCGTCGGTCTGGTTGGGGCATCGGTGTTGGCGGGCGTGCCGATCTCCATCGCGTTCGCGGTCTCGACCTTTGCCTACATGGTGCTGACCACCGACGTGCCGATGCTGCTGTTCGTGGGGCGGTTCTACGAGGGCATGTCGCATTTGATCCTGCTGGCAGTGCCGCTGTTCGTGTTCCTGGGGCTGCTGATCGAGATGACCGGCATGGCCAAGGCCATGGTGGGGTTCCTGGCGTCGCTGCTGGGTCACATCAAAGGCGGGCTGTCCTATGTGCTGGTTGGGGCGATGTACTTGGTCTCCGGCATTTCTGGCTCCAAAGCCGCCGACATGGCGGCGGTGGCGCCCGCCTTGTTCCCCGAGATGATCAAGCGCGGCGCCAAGCCTGGCGACCTGGTGGCGCTGCTATCCGCGACCGGCGCGCAAACCGAAACGGTCCCGCCCAGTCTGGTGCTGATCACCATCGGGTCGGTGACCGGCGTGTCGATCTCGGCCCTGTTCACCGGCGGGTTGCTGCCCAGCATCGTGCTGGCCATTGCGCTGTGCTTCGTGGTACGGCACCGCTACCGCAACCAGGACATCAAAGGCATCCGGCGCGCCACCGGCGGGGAGGTCTGGAAGGCCTTCGTCGTGTCGCTCCCGGCCTTGGCGCTGCCCTTCGTGATCCGCTTCATGGTCGTCGAGGGCGTGGCGACCGCGACCGAGGTATCCACCATCGGCATCGCCTACACGATGATCGTTGGGCTGCTGGTCTACAAGCAGTTCGACTGGTCGCGGATGGTGCCGATGCTGGTCGAAACCGCATCCTTATCCGGTGCCATCCTGTTGATCGTCGGCGCCGCGACCTCCATGGCCTGGGCGCTGACGCAATCCGGCTTCTCCCAGCAGTTGGCCGACACCATGGCGGCGCTGCCGGGCGGCAAATTTACCTTCCTGGGCGTGTCGATCTTGGCCTTCGTCGTGCTGGGATCGGTGTTGGAGGGCATCCCCGTCATCGTGCTGTTCGGGCCGCTGCTGTTCCCCATCGCCACGAAAATGGGCATCCATGAGGTGCACTATGCGATGGTCACGGTGCTGGCGATGGGCATCGGCCTGTTCGCCCCGCCCTTCGGGGTGGGGTTCTACGCGGCGGCGGCGATCGGGCGGGTCGACCCCAATCTGGGAATACGGCCGATCATGGGGTACTTGCTCGCGCTGCTAATCGGCCTGATCGTGGTCGCGGCGATCCCCTGGATCTCGATCGGGTTCTTGTAACGCGGAAGGACACATCATGCCGGCTTGGCCCGCCCAACAAGGCCTCTTCGAGGCCGGCGACGTCACATTGCAATCCGGCGCCATCCTGCGCCGCGCTCGGCTGTCGTGGAAAGCGCACGGTACCCTGTCGTCGGCGCGGGACAACGTCATCGTCTACCCCACCAGCTACGGCGCGCAGCACCAGGATCTGGAGTGGTTGATCGGCCCCGACGGCGTGCTGGACCCCACGCGCTGGTTCATTGTCGTCCCGGATATGTTCGGCAATGGGCTGTCATCCTCGCCGTCCGATACACCGGATTACCCGACGCTGGTGACGGCGCACGACAACGTCACCGTGCAACGCCGGGCGCTGGCGTCGCTGTTCGGCATCGACCGGGTGGCCTGCGTCTATGGCTGGTCGATGGGGGCGCTGCAAGCCTACCATTGGGCGGCGCTGTTCCCCGACGCCGTGGATCGCATCGTCGTCAACTGCGGCGTCGCTCGGACCTCCATCCATAATCAGGTGTTCCTGCGCGGCCTGATGGCGACGCTGGAGGCCGCCCCCGAGCATGTCGGGAATGGAAGGTTCTCGGCTGAACCGAGGGCAGCGAAAAAGGCTTTCGGCCGCATCTACGCCGGCTGGGCGCTGAGCCAGGATTTCTACCGCGAACAGCGGCATTTGGCCTCTGGTCCCGTGCCGAATCTGGGTGCCCCTGACCTGGAAATCTTCCTGCGCACCGATTGGGAGGACCGCTTCGGTGCCCGGCCCGCCGCGAACCTTTACGCCCAACTTCGTACCTGGGATGCGGCCGATATCAGCGCCAACAGCCTGTACAATGGCGACCTGGAAGCAGCGCTGCGGGCCATCCGCGCCAAGGTGCTGCTGATGCCGGGGGAGACCGATCTGTATTTTCGCGTCGCCGACAACGCGGCGGAGCTGCCGTTGCTGCGCGATGCCGTCCTCCACCCGATCCCCAGCATATGGGGGCACCGTGCGGGGAATCCGGTGCCTAACCCCGAGGATACGGCGTTCGTAAAGGACGCGGTGCGCACTTTATTGGCGCGCTGAACGCGAAAGGGGGACCTTTCGGTCCCCCAATTTGCCCAAAAGGGCAGCGCCATTGAAGGCGTAATACAAAGCCCGTGTCCGGGAAGCCCTCGAGGGGTGAGCGGCCGAAGCCGAGAGCGATAACTGCCCTCTTCATCGCTGAAGCGCAAGAGCGGGATAGTTGGACATCTGAGTTGGCGCATCCCGGACACGTTCCGTTGGCCGCGCCGCAGGTAGGGTTTCTCGGCGTGCTCCGCGCGAAACCCTTTTTGTCGAAACTACCCAGCCGCCAGGCAAACGTCAGCGCAAATCGCGTAACGTCACCGCGGCGACGCTTCGCCGATCAGCCTCCGCCGCACACGGGCGGACAGAAAGTCGATCAAAGCGACGGTCACCAGTATCAGGATGATAATGAACGAAACCTCGCTCCAATAGCGCACTTTGATGCGTTCGGCGATTTGCAGGCCGATGCCGCCGGCGCCGACCACGCCCAGGATGGCGGCGCTGCGGGTGTTGCTCTCAAAGGCGTACAGGGTTTGCGCCAGCAGCACGGGCAGCACTTGCGGCAGCAGGCCGAAGCGGATGACGGCCAGGCTTGTGCCGCCGGTCGCGACGATCGCCTCGGGCTGGCGGGGGTCGGCGTTCTCGATCGCTTCGGCGAATTGCTTGGCCAGTACGAAGACCTCCGCCGCGATGATCGCCATCACACCAGCCAAGGGGCCGAGGCCCACCGCGCGCACGAAGGCCAGCGCCCAGACCAGTTGGTCCACACCGCGGAACCCGTCGAACACCCGCCGGATGGTGAAATGCGCCAGCCAGTTCATCACCACGTTGCGGGACCCGAGGAACCCCAGCGGAAAGGCGATGCAGGCGGCGACCACGGTGCCGAAGAAAGCCATCGCCACGCTCTCGGCCAGACCTTGCAGGATGTCCTGCCATTGCGCGCCGGGGGAGGGCGGGATCATCTGCCGCAGGATCACGAGCAATCCGTCGATGCCGCGTCCGAGGCGGGCGGGGGTGATCTCGAACCACACGCACAGCACGGTCAGCCAGGCGATAAAGGCGATCGCGCCCAAGGCACGCGCCAGCTTCTGGCCGCCGGTCAGCCCAAACGCTGTCGGAAAGCGGGCGCGGAGCTCGGGAAAATCGCTCACGCCTGCTGTTCCCCGGCGATGGCGCGGGTCCGTAGCCGCTCCGAGATCAGATCGATCAGGCTGACTGCCAGGACGATCAACACGATTATGGCGCCGATTTCCTGGTAATAGTTGAAACTAATGACGGAATAGAGTTCCTGTCCGATCCCGCCGGCACCGACGAATCCGATCACCGTGGCGCCGCGCACGTTGATCTCAAAACGTAACAGAATGTAGGACAGGATATTGGGCAGAACCTGCGGCAGGATGGCGAAACGCACGCATTCGATCCAGTTGGCACCGACCGACCGCAGCCCTTCCCACGGGCGCATGTCGGCATTTTCCGCTGCCTCCGCGAAGAGTTTCCCCAGCGCACCGGTGGTGTGCAGCGCGATGGCGAGGATACCGGCCAACGGCCCGACCCCAAACGTCCACACCAGAATCAGCGCGTAGACGATATCTGGCACGCAGCGAAACAGTTCGAGAAAACGTCGAAACACCAGATACATGGTTCGGTTCGGTGCCAGATTGGCTGCCGCGGGGAAGCACAACACCAAAGCGCCAATGCTACCCAGCAGGGTTGCCAGTGCTGCCATCTGGCTGGTCTCGAACAGCAGCCACAGCCAGATGTCGATGCGGTACATCCAGTACGCAAGCGACCCCTCGGTCTTCGTTCCGTCGAACAGCACGTGGAGGCGCAAATCGGGGATCAGCTTGCCGAGATACTCGCCCACGCGCGGCGCGCCGGCGATCAGGGACGACGGCCACGCCTCCGCCACCCAGGCCGACAGCAGCATGCTCCCCAGCAGCAACACCCCGCCCGTCAGCGTGGTCAGGCGCTTCGCTCGGCGGTGGGCGCGAAAGGCGGCTTCGACGTTGGTCACCTCTGCTCAGCGCTTCCGCCGGTCCGCGGCTTCCTGTTTCAGCATATCGATGAACGGCTGAAAGTCCTCGTGCTTCACCGGCACCCAGCCCTTGCCGTTGCCCATGTCGACCGCGTGGTAAATGTCGGGGTAGGCCGTCGGCAGCGCCAGGTGGAACGCCAACATATCTTCCTGAAACGCCAGCGGCGTGCTTTTGCGCACGGTCAGCGGGCCGTTCAGGATCGGGCGCGACTTCCAGATAATCCGCAAATCCTTCATGTCCAGCATCTTCTTGTCGACCATCATACGCAGATTGCCGCGCGTGTATCCGGTCGCCGGATCCCCAATACCCGAGGTCCAGGTCACCCCCGCGTCGTATTGGTGGTTCAACACCGCCACCACCGTCTGCTCGTGCCCGCCCGCGAACCCGGTGCGGCTGAAATATTTGCCGGGTTCGGGATCGATCCCCATGGTGCGGAACTCGGCGCGCGGGATCAGGTAGCCCGACGCGCTGTTCGGGTCTGCCCAGGCCAGGCTATGGCCCTTCATCTGCTCCAGCGATGCGATGCCGCTGTCGGCCCGAGTGTAGAGAACCGCGACATAGGACGTGCTGCCGTCCTGCTCCTGGGTGACGGTCAGCGGCCGCACATCGCCGTCGCTCTGCATCCAGGATTGCGCGTAGGCGGCAGGGCTGTTGTAGGCGATGTCGAGCTGCTTGGCCGCGAAAGCCTGGATCACGCCGGAATAATCCGCCGCGACCATCAGCTTCACCGGCACGCCGAAGGTGGTCTCCATCAGCTTCTTGTAGCCGTCGACTCGCGCCAACCGGTCGGCGTCGTTTTCCCCACCCAGCAGGCCCATGCGGATCACCGGCAGTTCCGCCGCCCAGGCGCGTTTGCCGGGCGCGGGCATGTCCGCTGCCAGGGCGGCCTTCGCCAGCGGCAAAACCCCGAAGCCAGCGAGCGCAGCACGTCGTGAGATCATCGGCGGTGTTCCTTTCCAGGCGAGTCCCGACGATAGTAGCGCCAGAACCAAAAAGGGGGAGACTACCATGACAGTGACCCGCCGCGGTGCCTTGGCATTGAGTCTGGCATCCGTCCTGGGCGCCCGCGCCGCGCGTGCCATGACTGACTACGAGCAGACGCTGTATGCCGCTGCCAAGAAAGAGGGCGAGCTGACCTGGTACACCTCCCAGATCCTTGGCGAGACGGCCCAGCGGGTGATTGCCGCGTTCAATGGCGTCTACCCCGACCTCAAGGTCAACCTGCTGCGCGCCTCCGGGCAGGTGCTCTACCAGCGGGTGATGCAGGAGATCGGCTTGAACGCCCTGCAGGGCGACGTGATCAGCCTTTCGGACACCGGCGGCCAGCAGCAGGAGCTGAAGGAGGCCGGCCATTTCATGAAATACCGGCCGCATCGCGCGTCCGAGGTCTATCCGATGTTTCAGAACGCCGATCCGGACGATTTTTACCATGTTACCACCGCCGCGCTGACGGTCATCGTCACCAACACCAAGCTGGTGAAGCCCGAGGACGTGCCCAAGTCATGGCTGGACCTGACGGACCCCAAATGGAAGGGCAAGGTTGCCATCGGCCACCCCGGATTCTCCTCCTTGGCGACGGCCTGGGTCGCCAAGATGAATGCCCTGTATGGCTGGAGCTTTATGGAGAAGCTGGCCAAGAACGATACGCAGGTAACGCGCAACATCAACGACACCACGACGCTGGTCACAGCCGGGGAGCGTCAGTTGGGGACGACCCCGGCGCCGTCCGCTCGGCCGGGTGTGGCGAAGGGTAACCCGATAGGGCTGGTTTATCCCTCGGATGGGGCGCTGCTGGCGGCCTCCCCCTCCGGTATCGCGGCGGTGACCAAACATCCGAGCGGCGCCAGGTTGTTGATGGAGTTCCTGCTTGGGCCGGAGTGCGCGCATGTGCTGGTCAACGACTACGGCGACTCGCTGCGACCGGACGTGGTGTCGCTGAGCGGCCAGTCCATCGCCGATATTAAGACCATTTCGCCAACCGCCGCGGAGTCGCGCGGCATGGGCGATCTGGTGGAGCCGTTCCGCGCCCTGTTCGGGTTTTAGATGCGCCGGCCCAGCTTCACATCGCTGCTGTTCCTGGCAGCGGTGGCGATCCTGCTGTTCATCGTCGTGGCGCCGATGGTGCAACTGGTGCTGACCAGCCTGCGGGCACCCAAGACCGGCTTTTTTACCGTCGCCAACTACGTGGTTGCGTACGGCACGCCCCGGCACATCGTGGCGTTGCTGAATACCCTGATGATGGGCGCGGGGGTGACGGTGCTGTCGGTTATGTTCGCCGCACCTTTGGCCTGGGCCTGCGCGCGCACCGACATGCCGGGGCGGCGGTTTGTTCGGCTGGCGGTGGTCGGCGCTTTCGTAACGCCGCCGTATTTGGCCGCCATCGCCTGGATTCTGTTGGCGGGGCCCAACGCCGGGTGGTTGAACAAGGCCTGGGTGGCCGCGACGGGTGCCGAGCACGGGCTGGTCAACGTGTTCAGTTTCGGCGGCATCGTTTTCGTGATGGCGACCAATTTGTTCTTCTTCCTGTTTGTGTTCCTGACCAGCGCGCTGGACATGGTGTCGTCCGAGTCCGAGGAGGCCGCGAACATCCTCGGTGCCAACGTCTGGCAGACCACTTTCCGGATTACGTTTCCCTTGATCTTGCCGGCGCTGTTGGGCGGCATGGTGGTGATTTTCCTGCAATCCATCGCGCTGTTCGGGGTGCCGGCGTTGCTATCCCCGGCGGCGAAGTTTCCTGTTGTGACAACGCAGCTCTGGCAGTTTTTCGAGTTTCCGCTGCGCTTGCAGGTGGCGGCCGCTTACTCCGTTCCGTTGGTGGCGATCACCGTGCTGCTGTTCGCGCTGCAGCGGATGATGCTGTCGCGGAAAGGCTTTGTCAGCGTCACCGGCAAGGGTGGGGAACGCTACCCTATCGGCTTGGGCAAGTGGCGGTGGCCGGTATTTGGCTACGCGCTGTTTATTTGCACGATTTCCGTCTTCCTTCCGTGGGCGATATTGGTCCGGACGGCGTTCAGCCGCGCCTGGGGGGCGGGATGGATGCTGGACAATCTGACGCTGCACAATTTCGCGGTGCTGTTTTTCGAGCTGGATCTGGCGAAGGACGCGATGCTGCGCAGCCTGAACTACGCGGCGGTGTCATCGGTTTGTGTCGTCAGCTTGGCGCTGTGCATCGCCTATATCGTGGTGCGGCGGCTAGTACCATTCTCCGGCATTCTGGCGGTGCTGTGCATGGTGCCGCTGGTGGTGCCGGGCATCGTGCAGGCCATCGGGTTCTACGCCATCTACGCGCCTCCCCCGCTGGCGCTCTATGGCACCGCGACCATCCTGATCCTGGCCTTCATCACCCGCTTTCTGCCGCTGGCCTACACCGCCTGCGGGTCGGCGATCCGCAACATCCATCCGGAGATGGAGGAAGCCGTCCGCATCCTCGGCGGCAGTCAGTTGACGGCGTTGCGCTCGGTCGTGGCCCCGCTGCTGAAACGCCCGCTGGTCGGGGCCTGGATCCTGGTGTTCGTGCCGGCGGTGCAGGAGCTGTCCTCGGCTGTGTTCCTGGTCGGCCCCAAAACCCGGGTGATGTCGCTGATCCTGCTGGACCTGAGCGAGCAGGGGAATCTGGAGCTGGTCGCCGCCGTCAGTTGCCTGTTGCTGCTGATCATCCTGGTCGTGGTGGCGCTGGGATTCCGGGTCGTCGGCCGGGACTTCATGATGCGCAACACCTGAGGTAGGTTCGCTTTTCACCGCCAGGGAGGCTCTCCATGCTGTTCTACGATTCCATCGGCCCCAACCCCAAAGTCGTGCGCGTGTTCATGGCCGAACGCGGCATCTCCGGCATTCCGACCGAGACGATCGACATCCGCGGCGGCGAATGCCGGCGGGAATCGTTCCTGTCCCGCAACCCCTCCGGCCAATGCCCGGCGCTGGCGCTGGATAACGGGATGGTCCTCGCGGAGATCACCGCCATCTGCGAATACCTCGATGAGGTCGGGCCGGCCGGCTTGACACTGATCGGCAAGACGCCCGAGGAGCGCGCCGAAACCCGCATGTGGATGCGCCGCATCGACCTGAACATCCTGGAACCGATGGCCAACGGCTTCCGCTTCGCCGAGGGGCTGAAGATGTTCCAGGACCGCTTGCATTGCATCCCGCAGGCGGCCGACGACCTGAAAGCCACCGCGCAGGAGAAGCTGACCTGGTTGGATGGGCTGATGGGCGGCAAGCAGTACATCTGCGGCGACCGCCTGACGCTGGCGGATATCCTGCTGTTCGTGTTCGTGGATTTCTTCGCCGGGATCAAGCAACCCTTGAATCCGGAGAACAAGAACATCGCCGCCTGGTACGCCCGTATGAAGGAGCGCCCCAGCGCGACGGCGTAACGACCGGCGCGGTTCGGTCCCGGACTGATGGGACCGAACCGCTATCGGCTAACCAGCGACCAGATTCGGCGTCGGCTCCAGCGGCAAGCCCTTGTGGCCAGTCATCTTTTCGCCAAGCTCCCACATCTCGAAAGCGCGCTTCTTCATCGCCGGCAGGATCGAGGCGACCTTGTCCAGGTCCACATCGGCCGCGATCCCAGGATAGCCGGCACGGTCGATCATGGCGGCGACCTTGCGGCCCTCGAGCTGCTCGAACACCCAGTCCAGCGGGTCTGCGACCAGGGTCATGTCCCAATAGATGCGGTGGTTCTTGTTGCGCGGCCCGTAATGGTAGTGCGCACCGTCCCAGAAGCAGTCGAACGCCAGTAGTTCGGTTTCTTCCACGTAAGTCTTGCGGGTCGAGCCGCCGACGTCGCCCAGGACGTGGATCGCCAATCCGCCGTCGCCCACCGGCAGGCGCCGCATCTCCAGGCCGAAGCGGATGTTCCCAGCTTCGAAGATGTCGGTGCCGCGATTGTGCTTCACCGTGTTCCGGCGAGCGCCATGCAGCATGCGGGCGCAGTTTTCGACCTCCGGCAGCACCAGCCGCACTTTGTCCAGGTCGGTCTTATCCGCGACGTCCTTGTACCCGGCGCGATCCAGCATCTGCGGGAGCTTCGCCGCCAGGGTGCGCACCGTCCAGCCGATCGGGTTTCCGTCGGTGGTCGGGTCCATCCGGAACAGCTGGCCCATGCCGCCGCTGCTGGTGCGTGTGACGTCGCCCAGCATCATCGGTGCTGCGATCTTCAGGTCGGGGTTTTCCGGCCCATAGATGTAGCTTCTCTCGATGTCGAAGCAGTTGAAGCGCAGCAACGCGGTTTCCCGGCCGCCGACATCCGCCGCCACGTCGATGGAAACGCCCTGATCGGCGTGATCCTCGACATTGCCGTCCCACAGCTCATGCCGGACGATGAAGGTCAACGGATCGACTGAGAACCGGGTTGCTTGCGATATTTCCGCCATGTCTGGACTCTCCTTCTTAAGCGTTTACTCGAACTATACCGGGCTCGGGCGGCGGGCGCCACGGGGGCGCCCGCCGGGACCGAACTGCGCCGATCTCAATCGGACGCGGGAGACCCGTCGTTGATCTGGATCAATGCCACAAATTTCTAACGGCACCGCCATCCCCAAATCGCGCGTCCCAAGCTCTTGAAAAAGTGAGGTGATGCCACTGCCTGGCCCCATGGGCGTTTCATGCGTGAAAGTTCAGAGTTAGCACCATGAAGAGATCGCGCCGCGCAATCGCGGCACAAACTAGCGGAGCGCCTCATGACGCTGAAATTGACCTTTGCCGGCTTTAACTACGTTGCCGACGTCGACGGGTCCTACGCCGCCGCCGATTCTTTGGCCTCAATGATCGCCAGTACGAACGCGAACTCGGTCGCCTTGACGGACGATTACGGGATCAATCCGTCCACCAGCACCATCTACGCCGATTACAGCAGCGGCGGAACAACGGGCAACACTGAGACGATCGCCCATCTCACCAGCACCATCCAGGAAGCCGAAGCCAAGGGCTTGACGGTGATGGTCCGGCCGTTGGTGGATTTCACCGTCGATGCGACCGCGGCAATGCTGAAATCGAGCGATGGGACACAGTACGCGAACGGCGATTGGCGCGCCTATTACGTGCCCACGAACGTCACGGCGTTCTTCAATAGCTACGATGCGATGATGGTCGCGCAGGCCCAGGCGGCGCAGGCCGGGGGCGCGCAACTGCTCGATATCGGAACGGAACTCGATCAGCTCACCGGGGCCGCGTACCTGGCACAATGGACGAAGATCATCGCCGATGTGCGGGCGGTCTACAGCGGCAAGCTGACCTATTCCGCCATCTCCGATTGCGACCTCAGCCCCTGGCAATGGGGCGGCGGGCATCCGGCGGCGGGCACCGGCGACATCACGACCCAGGTCAGCTTCTGGAGCCAGCTGGATTATGTCGGCATCGACGAATATGCCGCGATTTCGGATGCCAATAATGGTGGTGCGAATCCCGATCCGACCGAGGCGCAGCTTGTCGCGGGCTGGGAGAATACGCCAACGGATCCCACGACGCTGGCAATGACCGGCGGGCTTTCCCTGATCCAGTATTACGAGAACGTGTCGCAGACGCTGGGCAAGCCGCTGCTGTTCACCGAACTCGGCTACAACAGCGCGCCCGATGCGGCGTCGCAGCCAGCGTACACCAGCAGCGGCACCTATGATCCCACGCTACAGGCCAATCTGTATCAGGCATTCCTGACCGCTTGGCACGACCAGGGCAATGCCTCGCTCCAGGGGGTCTTCATCTGGAATTGGGAACCCAATCCCGCCACCGTCGGGGCGGGAGCGGGGCCGAACTGGACGCCGCAAGGCAATACCGGGTCGTTGTCGGTGCTGGCGGCGGGGTTCGGCGGCGCGACCCTGTGTTTCCTCGCGGGCACCGGCATCGCGACGCCGGCGGGAGACGTGCCGGTCGAGCGGCTTGAGGTTAACGACACGGTGCTGACACAACGCGGCGAGGCGCGCCCCATCGTCTGGATCGGCACCGGCTGCGTGCGCGCCGAACGCAGGCGGCGTAGCGCGGCGACGCCTGTTATCGTGCGCAAGGGCGCGCTGGCTGACAACGTGCCCCACCACGACCTTCGGGTGACCAAAGGCCACGGGTTCTATTTCGATGGTGTCCTGATTCCGGTCGAATTCCTGGTCAATCACCGCTCGATCATCTGGGACGACCATGCGCAGGAGGTTCGCCTCTACCATATCGAGCTGGCGACCCATGACGTGCTGCTGGCCAACGGCGCGCCGGCGGAAAGCTATCGAGACGACGGCAACCGCTGGTTATTCGGGAATGCCAATTCTGGGTGGGGCCTGCCGCGCCTAAGGCCGTGCGCGCCGGTTCTGACCGGCGGGCCGGTTGTCGACGCGATATGGAGGCGACTGTTGGAACGCGCCGGACCGCGCGCCGGATTGCCAATCACGCAGGATCCCGATCTGCATCTGCTGGTGGACGGACAGCGGGTGAATGCCGTTCAGCGGAGAGGACGTACGCATCTCTTCGCGCTACGAGGCAATCCCCTGTCCGTGCGCATCGTCTCGCGTGCCGGCGTACCGTCGGAACTGGGGCTGGCACGTGATTCGCGCTGTCTCGGCATCGCGCTACGACAGATCGTCTTGCTCCAGGGGACCCGTTTTCGGGTGGTCGAGGCGGCCGATGCCGCGCTGGTGGACGGCTTCCACACATACGAGGAGGATAACCGCTATCGTTGGACAGACGGCGATGCCGCGCTTCCCCTGGCCCTGTTGGACGACTTCGCCGGGCGTTCGTGCGACCTGGTGCTGCAAATTGCCGACACGGCGCACTACGTCGACGATGGCGATATGCACCTGGCGGCATAGAGTAACCTGGGAAGCCGCCTCCGACTATTCTATGGAGACGGCATGGCCTTGATCCCCACCATCCCGCCCCTCGACCTCATCGCCCTCATCCTTTTCTGTGTCCTATGGCTCGGCTACGGCCCCATGGCACGATGGATCGGCCGAGGCACCATCAACACCGGCCTGCACTCCGTGCGAGTCCTGTGGATGCGGGCGATGTTGCGGCGGGACAACCGCATCGTCGACTCCACGCTGATCGGGCATGTCATGCACAGCGCGAGTTTCTTCGCTTCCACCAGCCTGATCGCTATCGGTGCCCTGCTGGGCGTGCTGACGGGCCTGGACCGGTTGCAGCCCGCGATCGATGGGCTGTCGGTCGGTGCCCCGGTGTCCCGCCAACTGCTGGAAATCAAGGTACTGCTGCCGCTGGCGGTGTTGGTGCACGGACTGTTCAAACTGACGTGGTCGCTGCGGCAGTTGAACTATACCGTCGCGCTGCTGGGCGCCGCGCCCATGATGCCGCCAACCGAGGCACGTCGTGACGCGGTGGCAGAGGCCATCGGCGGCGTGCTCAGCAGCGCGATCCTGACCTTCAACGATGGCATCCGGTCCTACTACTTCGCCATCGTCGGGCTGGCATGGCTGGCCGGCCCATGGTGGCTGGCCGGCGCGGCGCTATGGCTGATCGCCATTCTGCTGCACCGCCAGATCGGATCGAAAGTGTCCCGGCAATTCCAGGTTGCTCGGGCCGTGGTCGAGGCGGAGCATGGGGCGGGCGATGATCCGCCCCAGCCCTAACAATCACCGAGGCTTACTGGCCGTGTCGATCTGCTGAATGGAAGCGGCATCCAGCTTGATATCCGCTGCTTTCAACAACTCCGCCAACTGCTCCAAGTTCGTCGCACTCGCGATCGGCGCCGTTACGCTCGGGCGGGCGATAAGCCATGCCAGCGCGATCTGCACCGGTTTGGCATTATACCGCTTCGCCACGTCATCCAGTGCCGCGATCACGCCGAAGCCGTAATCGTTCATGTATTTCTCGACGCGCGAGCCGCGGGCACGACCTTGGGTGTCGGCGGCGGAGCGGTACTTGCCGGTAAGGAAGCCGCTGGCGAGGGAGTAGTAGCCGATGGTGCCAATTTTCTCCCGCAGGCACAGGTCTTCCAGCGGGCCTTCGAACTCTTGCCGTTCCACCAGGCTGTAATGCGGTTGCAGGCTCTGGTAGCGCGGCAGGCCCTTTTCGGTGCTGATCTTCAGCGATTCCGCCAGCCGGTCAGCCGAGAAGTTGGACGCGCCGATTTCCCGCACCTTGCCCGCCTTGATCAGGTCGGCATAGGCGGACAGGGTTTCCTCGATCGGGGTTTCCGGGTCGTCGCGGTGCGACTGGTACAGGTCGATGTAATCCGTCTGGAGACGTTGCAGGGAGTCTTCCACCGCCTGCATCATGTATTTGCGCGACAGGCCCTTCTTGCCCGGCGCCATCTCGATGCCGAGCTTAGTGGCGATAATGACCTTGTCTCGGCCGCCGCGAGCTTTCAGCCAATTGCCGATGATGACCTCCGACTCGCCGCCTTTGTTGCCCGGGTGCCAGCGGGAATAGACGTCGGCGCTGTCGATGAAGTTGAAGCCGCTGGCGACGAACGCGTCGAGTAGGGCGAAGGATGTGTTCTCATCGGCCGTCCAGCCGAACACGTTGCCGCCGAAGGTGATCGGGGTGACGTGTAAAGACGATTGCCCGAGTTGCCGCTTTTCCATGGTGGTCTCCTGTACCGCAAAAAGAGAGTGGGGCGATGCTTTCGCACGCCCCACCCCCGAGATCAAAGCCGAATACCCTCAACCCCGGTTGGCGCGCACCAACCGGCCCGGGGTGGCGCCGCTGTAGACGCCGTTTTCGAACGTCGAAACGCCCGACACGAACGTGTGGCGGTACCCGTCCACCCGCTGCACCAGGCGGCGCCCCTTCATTGGCAGGTCGTAGCGGACCTCCGGAATGTGCAGCCGCATATTTTCGTAGTCGATGACGTTGATGTCGGCCTTCTTGCCCACCGCCAAACGGCCGCGGTCATGGAAGCCGAAGAAGTCCGCCGTTTCGCTGGTCTGGCGGCGCACAACCAGTTCCAGCGGCAGCCGCTCCCCACGCGACCGGTCCCGCGCCCAGTGCATCAGCATCCAACTCGGCACGCTCGCATCCACGATGGAGGAGCAGTGTGCGCCGCCGTCCGACAGACCCAGCAACGTGCAATCGTCGGTCAACATGGTGCGGATGATGTCGTGGTTGTCCTCGTTGTAGCCGACGATCGGGAAGAACAGGAACTTGTCCGCCCCGGTCGCGAGGTAATCGTACGCCACCTCGTCTGGAGAATGATTGGAACGCTTGGCGATCGCCTCGATGCTCTCGTCCGCGCGCGGCTCGTAGTTCGGCGGGTCGCCCATCGGGAAAATGCGATCCCAGCGCTTGGTGATGTGCTGGCGGAACTGCGACAGCCGGTTCAGCAACGCGGCGGACGGTGCCTCGGACAGGATTTGCTGGCGCATCGCCGGGTCCTGCATCCGCTTGATGCGTTCCCCGACCGGCAGTTGCAGCAGCGCCTGGTAGCTGGGGCGGATGGAGAACGGGTTCAGTGCGGTGTCGATACCCAGCAGCACACCGACCGGGCGGCCGGCGATCTGCGCGGTCACGTGCGCGCCCTCGGACCGGGCCTTGTGGACCCCGTCCATGAGGCGGCGCCAGCGCAAGGTGTCGGTCGGACGGTCGGTCAGGAGGAACCACACCGGGCGACCGGTGTCCTGGCCCAGCTTCGTCATCCACTTCAGTTCGGCGAGTTCGTCGTCGAAGTCGCTGTTTACCCCGAAGGCGCCGTGGTTCAGGCCCTTGAAGGCGGACCCGATGCCGAGCAACTCGTCGATTTCGGAGTAGCGGCCGGGGACCATGTCGCCGGAGGGGGTCTTATGGGAGTTGGTGCGGGATGTCGTGAAGCCGAACGCCCCGGCTTCCAGCCCTTGGCGCACCGCGTCGCGCATCTGCTGGATATCGTCGCCGGTGGCTTTCTCACGGCGCACCGCGCGGTCGCCCATCACGTAGACGCGCAGCGGGTGATGCGGGATCTGCGCCGCGACGTCGATCGAGCGCGGCCTTTGCTCCAGCGCGTCGAGATATTGCGGGAAGGTCTCCCAGTTCCACTTCAATCCGTCGGCCAACGCGATGCCGGGGATTTCCTCGATCGATTCCATCATCCCGATCAGAGACGAGTGATCGACGTCGCGAACCGGCGCGAATCCAACGCCGCAGTTGCCGAATAGCACGGTGGTGACGCCATGCCATGACGAGGGTGCGAGTTCGGAGTCCCACGTGGCCTGACCGTCATAGTGCGTATGCACATCGACCCAACCCGGCGTGACCAGCAGCCCGTTGGCGTCGATTTCGCGCTTGCCCGGGCCGGCCTTGCCGCCGACCGAGGCGATCTTTCCGTTCTCAATGGCAACGTCGCCGGTAAAGGCCGGCGCCCCGGTACCATCGACGATGGTGCCGCCTCGTATGACTGTATCGTGCATGGTCTTCTCCCTTTTTTCTTAGAATGGGGTCGTGCCCCGCAGGCAGGTCCGGTGCAGCACCCTTGGATGCCGTGCCGCATCGAAATTCGGGTCCGCACGGTGCAGCAGGCAGCGGTTGTCCCACATCAACAGATCGCCCATGCGCCATTTGTGGCGGTAGGTAAATTGTTCCTGGGTGGCATGTTCCTCCAGCGCCTCGACCTTCGCGCGTCCTTCCGCGAAGAGGCGGCCGTCGATGTGGGAACAATGCTGGCCCATGAACAGCGATTTGCGGCCGGTGTCCGGATGGACGCGCACCAACGGATGAGAGTGCGGCGGTGCCTCGGCGACTTCCTCGGCCGAGGGCTTCACCCGATCGTGCTCGCGCGACAGCTCCCAGCTATGGATGACCCGAATGCCGTCCAGCGCGCGCTTTTCGGACTCCGGCAGGGCTTCGTAGGCCGCGCTCATGTCCGCGAAGCAGGTGTCGCCGCCGTTCGGGGGCATGGTGACCGCGTGCAAGATGGTGGCCAAAGACGGTTCCGGGCGGAATGACTTATCCGAGTGCCAGCCGGTGGACTTCACCTTGCCGCTGGGCTTTTCATCGGCACCGAGGTTGGACACCACATGCACCAGCGGGTTGACCTTGCCGCGGTTGCGCAGCGTGTGTCGCTCCAGCGTGCCGAATTGCAGGCTGAACGCCACCTGCTCGTCTTGGTCCATGTGCTGATCCCGGAAGCACAGCACGTGATAGCGGACGAAGGCGTCGTAGATCGCGTCCTTGGTGGCGGCATCGAGCGGTTGGCGCAGGTCCAGCCCCACGACCTCGGCCGCGAACCGCGGGGAGAGGGGGTTAACATGAAACGCGGCGGCGACGGGACGGGTCGCGAGGGTGGCGGACATGGAGGGGCCTCTCTTGGATCGCCGGTTTCCCGGTCTTTCAGGCGACACTGTGGCCAAAACCGGCGAAGATGTCGAGAGACAGGCCATCGGTCTTGCCGTCCGCGCGTACTTCGTCTCAAGCGTGTCGCACACACTGTCCAGGTCATGGACACGGCCCACGTCAATATCGGCCAGGCCCCGTGCGATGGCCGTATACTATTGCTCAGGCGCATCTTTCGAATGAGGTGCATCGTCCGCGTCGTTGCAGTGGCCGACTCGAGGCATGCCCCTTTACCCCCCCGCCTTCCCAAACCCCGCCACCAAATCACGGATCGCCGCCGGATCGGACTGCTCCATCACCCGCCGAGCGAACCGGGCACAGGAGTCGATCTCCACCGACCGCACCACCTGTTTCACCCGCGGCACTGCCGAGGCGTTCATGCTGAAGGACCGCAGCCCCATCCCCATTAGCAGCGGGGTCAAAGTCGGATTGCCGCCGATTTCGCCACACACCGATACCGGCTTGCGCATGCGCAGTGCCGCCTCGGTGGCGAATTGGATCAGCCGCAGAACGGCCGGGTGCATGGGATCGTAAAGCGGTGCCACGTCGCTCTCGCCGCGATCCACCGCCAGGGTGTAGGCGGTCAGGTCGTTGGTGCCGATGGCGAAGAAGTCGGCCTCCAGCGCCAGCGCGTCGGCGGACAAAAGCGGCGCCGGGGGTTTCGATCATGATGCCCAGCGGGGGCAGCCGTTCTGGCAGGCGCTCGCCGCGGCGGCGCAGGCGGCGGGCGACGCGTTCGTAGATCTCGCGCGCCTCGCGGACCTCGCCGACGGTCGTGACCATGGGCAGCAGCACCCGCACCGGCCCGACGGCGGCGGCGCGCAGGATAGCGGCCAGCTGGGTCTCGAACAGCTCGGGGCGGCGCAGCAGGAGGCGGATGCCGCGCATGCCCAGCGCGGGGTTGGTATCGGCGATGTCGGGGACGATGCCGGCGGCGGACAGCGCCTCGATGTCCTTCTCGCCACCCCAGTCCAGCACGCGGATGGTGACGGGGTCGCCGTTCATGGCCTCCACGACGGTGCGATAGGTGTCCGCCTGGGTGTCCTCGTCCGGCACCGTTTCGCGGTTCATGAAGAGGAACTCGGTGCGCAGCAATCCGATGCCGACCGCGCCGGACTGGGCGATCAGCGGCAGCTCGATGGGAAGTTCCAGGTTAGCTTGCAACTCGATGGTATGACCGTCCTCGGTCTCCGCCGGCAGCCGGCGCATACGGGCAAAGCGCTGCCGCTCCCGAGCGAAGGCGGTGACGGCACGGCGGGCGGCCGTCAAAGTGGCGAGGGAGGGATTGAGCACCACCGTCCCGGTGCTACCGTCCACCACCACGATGTCGCCCGGATTGATGGCATGCGCGACCCCGGCCGCACCCAGCACCGCCGGCACCCCAAGGGCACGCAGCATCACCGCGGTGTGCCCGTCGGCGCCGCCTTCTTCCGTGGCCACACCCGCCAAACGGGAGGGATCGAGCAGCGCCGCATCGGCCGGTCGCAGCGCCTCGCTGAACAGGATGGCGCCATCCGGCAGGCCGGCGAAGCTGCGGAACGGCGCATGCGTGAGGTTGCGCACCAGCCGGCGCCCGATTTCCCGCACTTCCTCGGCCTGGCGCCTGACGCCGGCTTTATCCTCGGCGCTTTGTCCATGATCCACTGTGGCCAGGATGGTGCCAGCGATGGCGTCGGCCTCCGCCATCACGGCGCTTTCGGCGGAGAACAACGTCTCCTCGATGCGCCGTCGGACGCCGCGGACCAACCGGGACGGGCCCAGCATGCGGATGTAGGCGTCGATCAGGGGGGCGATTTCCGCCTGGCTTTCCTCCGGCAGCACCGTCAGCCGGCCGCGCAGCTTTCCCAGCTGCTTTCGGGATTGCGCGATAGCGGCGTCGAGTCGAGCGCCCTCGGCGGCGATGTCGGCGGCGTGGATTTTAAAGCGGGTGATTTCGGCTTTGGGTTCGGACGTGCCGAACACCGGGCCGATGGCGATCCCAGGGGAGACGGGGATGCCAGCGAAGGTCCGCTCCCTCGGCGTGTCGGTGGCCGGTCGAGGGAGGCGGCGTTGCGGGGCTGGCGGCGCGTCAGTCCTGTTCATTGAAGCCGGCCTCGACCAGGGCGGCCAAGGCGTCCAGCGCCTCTTTGGCATCCCAGCCTTCGGCCCGTAATTCGATGGTTGCACCCCGCCCTGCGCCCAGCATCATCAGGCCCATGATCGATCGGGCGGGCACGGTCTGACCGTCGCGGACCACGTCGACACAAGCCCCGAACGTCTCCGCCAGTGTCACGAACTTGGCGGCGGCACGCGCATGCAGGCCGCGTTTGTTGACGATGATGACGTTGCGACAGAGGACGGTCGCCCCGTCCGATACGTGGCTGACCATTGGCGCGGCGGCGCCCTCGCTCATCCGCGGGTGCCGTTCCGTGGGGTGGGCCGGCAGCCGTGCAGCACGTGGGATGCGGCGGCGATGTATTTGCGCCCGGCTTCCTCGGCGCAGACCACGGCGTCCGCCAGGGGTTGGCTGGAGCGGATTTTTGCGAGTTTGACCAGCATGGGGAGGTTCACGCCAGCGATCACCTCGACCCCTTTGCGTTCCATCATGGAGATGGCGAGGTTGGACGGGGTGCCGCCGAACATGTCGGTCAGCAGGACCACACCGTCGCCGGTATCGCAGCGGCCGATGCAAGCCTCCATGTCGCGCCGTCGGTTCTCCATATCGTCATCGGGACCGATGCAGATGGTATCGACGTTGCGCTGTGCGCCGACCACATGCTCCATGGCGGATCGCAGCTCCTCGGCCAAGCGGCCGTGGGTAACCAGAATGAGACCGATCATCGGTGTTTCAGGGTGTCCCTATCGGCTTCCGACATCGGAAGCCCACTGTCTTTAGGTGCATTGTCTGTAAGTCTGATCATCGTATCGGCTCAGGCCTCCCGCGCCTGAAGGCGGACGGGTGATGCACCCGGCTTATAGTCCTTTCCGTCCCTGGAGAGTTCGCGGTGCGAGACGTGCAACCGCCAGCCAGACCCAGGTTCGCCGCCCGTTTGCCCGTGGGCTGCGAGGCGTTCAGCCAGTTTTTCGATCAGAAAGACGGAGCGGTGACGCCCCCCGGTGCACCCAACGGCCACCGTGGTGTATTTCTTGCCCTCTTGTACGAACCTCGGCAAGAGCATCTCGACCAATTCGGCCACTCTTGCGAAAAATTTCTGAAAGTCCGGGTCCTCCGCGACGTAGGCGCCGACCGCCTGGTCCAATCCCGTGCGTGGACGCAATATGGGATCGTAATGCGGGTTCCGCAGGAAGCGTGCGTCGAATACCAGATCCGCGTCCAGTGGCAGTCCCCGCGGATAGGCGAAGGAAATCAGGGACACCACCAGTCCCCTGCTGTCCGAGTCGGCTTCGGCGCCGAAATGCCGCTCGATCAGCCGGCGCAGCTCCCCCAGCGGCAGGTTGGAGGTGTCGATTGTCAGATCGGCCGCCGCCCGCAGCGCGGCGGTGAGGGTCTGTTCGGCCGCGATGCCGTCCGGCACCATCCCTTGCGGCGCCAGCGGGTGTCGGCGGCGGCTTTCGGTATAGCGCCGCAGCAGTGTGGTTTCGTCGGCACTGACGTAAATCAGTTCAGGCAGCAACGCGGTGTTGGTTTGCAGGCGCTCAAGCGCGGCGAGAACCTCGCCCGAGTCGAAGCCGCGGGTGCGGGCATCTACCCCGATCGCCAGTTTTCCGCCGCCGCGGGCGACCATGCCCTCGATCATGCCCAGCGGTGGGTTGTCTACCGCCTCATACCCAAGGTCTTCCAGGGTGTGCAGGACGGAGGCCTTGCCTGCCCCCGAGAGGCCAGTCACCAGCACGATACGCTGGCGTTCGGCCCCGGCGCTCATGCTGCGAAGGCTCCGGCGACCTGTTCGACGCGGCCCAGCGCGCAGTCCAGCGCCATGATGACTCGGTCCGGGGCGGATGCGGCCTGCGCGTCGATGTGCACCAACGGCACGTTCAACTCGAGATGTACGGTGGGTTCGGGTAGGCGGTCAGCGCGCACGCCCAGATCCACGACCAGCGCCAGGCGGGCGGTGAGGACGCTGGGCAGGCGCAGGATGCCAAGTCCGCGCACCTCCAGCAGCCCCATCAGGGCGGCGGGCGCGGTCACCTGTCCGTCGGCAATGTGCACCTGATCGTCCGCCACCAGATCGAACCCACGCCCCAATAGTCGCAACACCAGATCGGACTTGCCCGCGCCTGGGGGCCCAATCAAGAGCACCGCCTGCCCGTCCCGGGAGGCGCAGCTGCCGTGCATGCGGTGAGGACTCTGCATGGAAGCGCAATGTGGACCCAATCGGGCTGGAAAGAAAGCGGGTTGTGAGAGGGACGGCGCCGTGCCAGCGTCCGCCGCATCATGATCGATCGCTCATCCATTGCAGCCGCCGCGACCCGCGTCGCTCCGTACGTCCGGCATACCCCGGTTATGCGCCTGGATGGTGCCGAATTCGGCGTGTCCGTCCCCGTCACCCTGAAGCTGGAGCTACTGCAACACACCGGCAGCTTCAAGCCGCGCGGGGCGTTCAACCGGATGCTGACGGCCGACCTGCCGGCCTCTGGGGTCATCGCGGCGTCCGGCGGCAACCATGGCGCCGCCGTGGCCTATGCCGCCCGCACGTTGGGCGTCACGGCCGAGATTTTCGTGCCGGGAGGGACGCCAGAGACCAAGGTGTCGCGCATCCGGGGCTACGGTGCGCGGATTGTGCAAGGCGGCGAAACCTATGCCGAGGCGCTGGCTGCCTCACGCGAACGTCAGGCGCTGAGCGCCGCCTTGGAGGTGCATGCCTACGACCACGAGGCCGTGCTGGCCGGCCAGGGCACCGTCGGGCGGGAGTTTGAAGCCGATGCACCTGGCCTGACACATATACTGGTGGCCACCGGCGGCGGCGGGCTGATCGGCGGCATCGCCGCCTGGTACGCCGGTGCCACCCAGATTATCAGTGTGGAACCCGAGGGTTGCCCCGGCCTGCACAACGCTTTGGCCGCTGGGCAGCCGGTGGATGCGCCGGTCGGGGGCCTCGCTGCCGACGCGTTGGGCGCGCGTCGGGTCGGTTCGCTGATGTTCGAAGTGGCCCGCCGACACGTCGCCGCCGCTGTCTTGGTGGAGGATTCCGCGATCCTGGGGGCACAGCGCTTCCTGTGGGAGCGCTTCCGCCTGATCGCCGAACCCGGCGGCGCCACCGCTTTGGCCGCGCTGCTATCCGGCCGATTCGTCCCGCCGGAGGGCGCCCGGTTGGGCGTGCTGATCTGCGGCGGCAACACCGATCCCGCGAAGGTGGCATCATGAGCATCGTTCTGTTGGATATTTCCGCGCGCGGCGTCGCCACGGTCACGCTGAACCGGCCCGAGGTGGGCAACGCTTATAACGCGGACATGCTGGCAGCCCTGATCGAAGGGTTACAGAAGCTGGCGGTGGATCATGCCGTCCGCTGCTTGGTGGTGCGCGGCGCCGGCAAGCATTTCCAGGCCGGGGCCGACATCCGTTGGCTCAACCAGGTCGCGGACTACCCGCCGGAGGAAAACCTGGCGGCCTCGGTCGCCACCACGCGGGCGATGCAGTTGCTGAACGAATTCCCCAAGCCTACCATCGCCCTGATCCACGGCGCGTGCTTCGGCGGCGGGGTCGGCATCGCCTGCTGCGTCGATGTGGCCTTCGCTACCCCCGATGCATTATTCGGAATCACCGAGGTGCGGGTCGGTGTCGCGCCCACCCCGATCTCCACCTACATGATCGGTGCCATCGGCTTGCGCCACACCCGCCGCTACGCCCTGACCGGCGAACGCTTCGGCGCCGAGGAAGCCATGCGGATCGGCCTGGTGCACGAGGTCGTGGCGGAAGACGCAATGGAGGCCAAGCTGGCATCCGTGATCGACGCGTGCTTCCTGAGCGGCCCGAATGCCATGGCGATCACCAAACGCAGCTTCCTGGGTGCCAATGGGCTGATTTTGGACGAACGGCGGGTAACCATGCTGGCGCACGAGGGTTGGATGGCCCGTGCCTCGGCCGAGGGGCACGAGGGGACGTCGGCGTTCCGGGAGAAGCGGACGCCGGGGTGGTATGTCGCCCCGCCAAACCGCGGGTCTACCCCCCCGTAACACTCATATGCCGCACCACCGCCGGCTTATCGTGCCGCCGGTCGATGATGAAATCATGCCCCTTCGGCTTGCGCGCAATCGCTTCCCGAATGGCTTCGTCCAGCCCCTCGTCGCTGATCCCCGCCCGCAGCAGCCCGCGGAAATCGGCGGCGTCGTCCTGCCCCAGGCACATGTAAAGCGTGCCCGTGCATGTCAGCCGCACCCGGTTGCAGCTCTCGCAGAAATTATGCGTCATCGGGGTGATGAACCCGATCCGCCGCCCCGTTTCCTTCACCGTGAAATACCGCGCCGGCCCGCCGGTATTGTAATCGGTGTCCTCCAGGGTCCAGGTCTTGCGCAGCCGGCCGCGCACGACCGACAGCGGCAAATACTGGTCCGTCCGGTCGCCGGCGATGTCGCCCATCGGCATGGTCTCGATCAGGCAGAGGTCGAAGCCATGCTCCCCGCACCAGGCCAGCATGTCGTCGAAATCGTCCTCGTTCACGCCCTTCATCGCCACGGCATTGATCTTGACCGCCAGCCCGGCGGCCTTGGCGGCGAAGATGCCATCCAGTGTCGGCTCGATCTTGCCCCAGCGGGTCAGTTGGGTGAACCGAGCGGGGTCCAGCGTGTCCAGCGACACGTTCACCCGCCGCACGCCCGACGCATGCAGGGTCGCCGCGTGCTTGGTCAGTTGGGTGCCGTTCGTGGTGACGGTCAACTCGTTCAGGCCGTTCCCGATGCGGTCCCCCAGCTTGCCGAACAGGCGCATGATGTCGCGGCGGACCAGCGGCTCCCCGCCCGTGATACGGATTTTGGTCGTCCCGAGCCGGATGAAGGCGCCGCAGAGACGGTCCAGCTCCTCCAGCGTCAGCAGGTCTCGTTTAGGGAGGAAGCTCATGTCCTCCGACATGCAATAGACACACCGC
The DNA here is from genome assembly GCA_903924985.1 of uncultured Acetobacteraceae bacterium. Classification (GTDB taxonomy): domain Bacteria; phylum Pseudomonadota; class Alphaproteobacteria; order Acetobacterales; family Acetobacteraceae; genus Rhodopila. The sequence continues at coordinate 6,360 of CAIYDT010000199.1, read as the reverse complement.
AGATCGCAGCGGTCCGTCACCGACACCCGCAGGTACGTTATCGCTCGGCCAAAGGGGTCAATCATAGTAGCATGTTACTCCTGTGACCCAATCAATTGCGCGATCCCGCGCCCGGTTCAAGGGTGCGGACGCGCATGGCACCCCTTGAGGAGGGCAATATGGCTGCAAGAGCCGAGGCGCTGCGACTGGCGGAAGCCGCCGCCACCCGCCTGTGCCACGATCTGAGCGGACCGATCGGCAGCCTGAATCAGGCCCTGGAACTGGCGGCGATGGAACTGTCCGCCCAATGCGAGGCGTTCACACTCGCCCGCCAGGCCGCCGCGGAATTGGCACACAAGATCAGATTGCTGCGTGCCGCCTGGGGTGGGGACGGCCCGGCGCTGGATCTGACGGGTCTGCGGTCTCTCGCCGCTGGGCTGCGGGCCGAACTGGACCTCACGGGCGTGCCCGCGGACACGGTCTTCTCGCCGCCCATGGCCCGGGTGCTGCTGAACGTCTTGCTATTGGCCAACGAAAGCCTGCCAACGGGTGGCCGCATTGCCCTGAGCGGCACCGCCACGGACGTATTCGTCGCGATAGAAGACCTCAACGCGGCCTGGCCCCCTGGTTTGCCCCTGTGCCTGGCAGATGAGGACGCCGCGATGGCCGCGATCTCGAACCCCAGAACGCTGCAAATGCCCCTGACCGCCCTCCTCGCCCATGGCCACGGGCTGCGCCTGTCGGTGCTGCTGGGGGGGCCAAAAGGGGTGCCGGCGCCATTGAGGCTGTCGGAATCTTAAGAAAAATACCACTGTACCCCGTTTCGTTTACCTTTCCTTCATAATTGCCTGGGCATCATGGGGAACCGCCACACCGCGGAATCAGCATGAGGGCCCCCATGGACGATTTGCTCGCGGACTTCTTGACCGAAACCAACGAAAGCCTCGCCGAACTCGATGTCGCGCTGGTGACGCTGGAGCGAACGCCGAACGATGAGGCCACCCTGTCGTTCATCTTTCGGCTGGTCCACACCATCAAAGGTACCTGCGGCTTCCTTGGCTTGCCGCGGCTGGAGCGGGTGGCGCATGCCGGGGAAAACATCCTCGGCAAGATCCGCGACAAGGCGCTGACCGTCACGCCGGATATCGTCACCCAGGTGCTGGCGGCGCTGGATGGTATCAAGATGATCGTCGCCCACCTCGGCGCCACCGGCAGCGAGCCGGTGGGAGACGACGCGGACCTGATCGCGACGTTGAACGCTACAGCGTCTGGGCAGGCCATGGCCCCCGAACCGATTGAGGAATTTGAAACTGAGCTGGTGGCGGCCGAACTACCGCCTCCGCCGGCGGCAGAACCCGCCGCGGCCGCGCCAACAGCCACCCCAACCGCCGCCGCGCAGACCATCCGCGTCACGGTGGACGTGCTGGAAGACCTGATGACCCTGGTCAGCGAGCTGGTCCTGACCCGCAATCAGCTCCTGCAACTCGCCCGTACCCAGGAAAACGGCGCCTTCTCCGTCCCGCTGCAGCGCCTGTCGCATATCACCTCCGACCTGCAGGAGGGGGTGATGAAGACCCGGATGCAGCCGATCGGCAACGCCTGGAACAAGCTGCCGCGCCTAGTCCGCGACCTCTCCCGCGAAATGAACAAAAAAATCGAACTCACCATGCTCGGCGCCGACACCGAACTGGACCGGCAGGTGCTGGAGTTCATCAAGGACCCGCTGACCCACATGGTCCGCAACAGTGGCGATCACGGCCTGGAAACGCCGGAAGAACGCCGCGCCGCCGGCAAATCCGAGTCCGGGCGCATCACCCTGAACGCCTTCCACGAAGGCGGCCACATCATCATCGAGATCGCCGACGACGGGCGCGGACTTTCGATCGAGCGCATCAAGGCCAAGGCGTTCGCCAACGGTCTGGCCACCGAAGCAGAACTGGCCGCGATGTCGGACGACCAGATCGCCCGCTTCATCTTCCGGGCCGGCCTATCGACGGCGGCGAAAGTCACCGCCGTATCCGGTCGCGGCGTCGGCATGGATGTTGTGAAAACCAATATCGAGCGCATCGGCGGCACCGTCGACCTGAAGAACAAGCCCGGCCATGGTACCACCTTCACCATCAAAATCCCCCTCACGCTGGCCATCGTGTCCGCCCTGATCGTGGAGGCCGGCAAGGAACGCTTCGCCATCCCGCAGCTCAGCGTGGTGGAGCTGGTGCGCGCCCGGAAGGAGGCCGACGGCATCTCTGAAAGCGTGATCGAGCGCATTAATGGCACTCCGGTCCTCCGGCTGCGCAACCACCTGCTGCCGCTGGTCAGCCTGTCCGACCTCCTCGCGCTCGGCGTTGCCGCGTCCGATGAAGACGGCGCTTACATCGTTGTGGCGCAGGTCGGACCCAACATGCTGGGCATCATCGTGGATCGGGTGTTCGACACGGAAGAAATCGTGGTCAAGCCGGTCGCACCCATCCTGCGCCACGTCACCATGTTCAGCGGCAACACCATCCTCGGCGACGGGTCGGTTATCATGATCCTTGATCCTAATGGCATCGCTCGGGCCACCGGCGTGGGCGCCGGTGGCGGCGGTGAAAACAAGCAGGCGGAGTTGACGGCGACGGAAACCACCCGCTCCAGCGAGAAAACTACCATGCTGCTGTTCCGCGCCAACGGCGACCAAAAGATGGCGGTGCCCCTGGGCCTGGTAGCCCGACTGGAGGACATCCCGCGCGAGCGGATCGAAATGTCGTGCGGGGAGCCGGTGACGCAGTACCGCGGTAAGCTAATGCCGCTGGTCCCGATCTCCGGTATGCACGACCCCGACCGGTCCACCCAATCGGTGCTGGTGTTCGCCGACGGCGATCGGTCGATGGGTCTGATGGTGGATAAGATCATCGACGTCGTGGACGACCGGCTTGAGATCGAGCTGGGTGGCGTGCGCCCCGGCCTGCTGGGCACGGCCGTTATCCGCGGGGAGGCCACCGACGTCATCGATACCGGCTATTGGCTGACCCAGGCCGCCCGCGACTGGTTCGACGGTGCGGCCCCGGCTGGCGAAAACCACCGCTCCCGCCAGGTTCTGGTGATCGACGACAACGCCTTCTTCCGCCAGTTGCTGGTCCCCACTTTGGGCGCCGCCGGCTACCAGGTCACCGCCGCTGCCGGGGCCGAGGAAGCCCTGCGCCTGCGAGAAGCCGGCCGCATGTTCGACGCTATCGTGTCCGACATCGACATGCCCGACATGGACGGGCTGACCTTCGCCCGCACCGTGCGCGCCGGCGGGCCTTGGATGGATGTGCCCCTGATCGCTTTGACCGCCCGCGCCGAACCGCGCGACGTGGATTCGGGCCGCGCGGCTGGGTTCACCGATTACGTGACGAAATCGCGACGGGAAGATCTGACCGAAGCCCTGCGCGCCTGCCTGTCCGAACCGGCTATGGCCTGAAGCAACAAAGGAGACCCCGCCATGTCAGTGGATGTTCTGGAGCGGCCCGAGGCTGCGACCGACGACGAACGGGTTTTCGTCATGCTCACCGTCGCCGGACAGACATGCGGCGTGCCCGTGGCCAGCGTGCGCGATATTTTGGGGGAGCAAGCGATCACCCGCATTCCTCTCGCGCCGCCGGAAATCGCCGGCAGCCTGAACCTGCGCGGCCGTATCGTCACCGCCGTCGATCTGCGCCGTCGCCTGAATTTGCCGCCCCCGCCCGAGGGCCAGAAGCCGATGTCGGTCGTCGCGGAACATGGCGGCGAACTCTACGCCCTGCTGGTCGATCAAGTGTCTGAAGTCATGAGCCTCCCGGCAGATGACTTCGAGCGTAATCCGCCCACACTGGAGCCGGCCTGGGCCGCGTTCAGTACCGGCATTTACCGCCTCCAGGACCGGCTGCTGGTGGTGCTGGACGTCAGCAAATTGCTGGCCTTGTCGGGGGAGGCATGATCCCAGATGGCCCGCATGTGCCTTGTCGTCGATGACAGTCGCGTCGTGCGCAAGGTCGCCCGCCGCATCCTGGAAGCGCATGGGTATGATGTAGCGGAAGCCGCGGACGGCCAGAAAGCCCTGGAAGCCTGCCGAGCGGAAATGCCGGATTGCGTGTTGCTGGATTGGAACATGCCGGTGATGGACGGCATCACCTTCCTGCGAAACCTGCGGGAGGAATTCGGCCCCGACGATCCCGTGGTCGTGTTCTGCACCACGGAAAACGACATGTCGCACATCGAAATGGCGATCGAGGCCGGCGCGCAGGAATACATCATGAAGCCGTTCGACGATGAAATCCTGGTCGGCAAACTGTCGCAGGTGGGGCTGTGAGAGCGCCGCAGGACGCCGCCGCCCGTGTCATGATCTGCGACGATTCCAGCGTCATCCGTGGCGCCATTGCCCGCATCCTGGAATCCGACCCTGGTGTGAAAGTAGTTGCCAAGGTGGCGAACGGCCAACTCGCGGTGGACGAGTTGAAACGCACGCGGGCCGACGTTGTGGTGCTGGATATCGAAATGCCGGTGATGGACGGCATGACGGCGTTGCCGTTGCTGCTGCGGGCCGATCCGGGTGTGCGGGTCATCATGGCATCCACCCTGACCACGCGCGGCGCCGACATCGCCATGCGCGCCATGCGGCTGGGCGCGGCCGATTACGTACCGAAACCATCGTCCATCGGTACGGTGAAAGACGACCGCTTCCAGCGGGAGCTGCTGGAGAAGGTCAAAGGCCTCGCCCGCATGCGGAACCGGGTGGCCCGATCGGTACCGGTCGTCGCGCTACGTCCCGCGCCGCTGCTGCCGGCTCGCTTGTTGGCGGTCGGCAGCTCCACTGGCGGCCCGCAGGCGTTGTTCACCCTGGTGCAAGGTCTCGGCCGTCAGATCGGCGTGCCGGTCATGCTGACCCAACACATGCCCGCGACTTTCACCCCCATCCTGGCGGAGCACCTCAATCGCCTCGGCGGGTTGCCATGCGCCGAGGCGAAGGACGGCGAATTGCTGAGCAACGGCCGCATCTACCTCGCCCCCGGCGACAAGCATCTGACGGTCGAGGGCCGGCCAGGCGCCCTGCGCGCCCGCCTGACCACCGATCCGCCGGAGAATTTCTGTCGCCCCTCGGTAGACCCCATGCTGCGCACCGCCTGCGCGGCCTGCGACGGCCGCGTCCTGGTCGCCATGCTGACCGGCATGGGGCACGATGGTTTGGCGGGAACGAAACAAATCGTCGAAGCCGGCGGATGCGCCATCGCCCAGGATGAGGCCACCAGCGTCGTATGGGGCATGCCGGGCGCCATCGCCCAGGCCGGCCTGTGCCACGCGGTGATGCCGTTGCAGGGAATGGCCACGAAATTGCGGGATATGCTGAAGGCGCCACGGGCATGAGCGCGCCCCTGACGTCCAGCGCGTTCGCGGCGCTGGCGGACCTGCTGAAAACCAAATCGGGCCTGATTATCGGCCCCGACAAGACCTATTTGCTGGAAACCCGGTTAGGTCCGGTCCTGAAACGGGCCGGACTGACCGACCTGAACGCGTTGGCGGAACGGGTCAAACGCGCGCCCCACGATCCCATTGCGCGCGACGTGGTCGAGGCGATGACCACCAACGAGAGCTTCTTCTTCCGCGATGATAAACCTTTTCAGCATTTCCGCGCTCAGGCGTTGCCCCGCTTGCTGGCCGCCCGCCCGGCCAGCGCGACGTTGCGCATCTGGTCGGCGGCATCGTCCTCGGGGCAGGAAGCCTATTCGCTCGCGATGATCCTGGCCGAAAGTAAAGCTTTGCTGGGTAGCCGAACGGTCGAAATCATCGGCACCGACATCGCCCGCGACCAACTCGCCCGAGCGCAACAGGGGCTCTACACGCAGTTCGAGGTGCAGCGCGGCCTGCCGGTGCAAATGCTCATGCGGTATTTTAAGAAGGAAGATGCCAACTGGCGGATCGCCGACGCGATCCGTTCCATGGTGAAATTCCGCGAATGGAATCTACTCGGCGACCTTCGCGCGCTCGGCCTTTTTGATGTGGTACTCTGCCGCAATGTTCTGATCTATTTTGATCAACCCACAAAAGCGCGGGTCCTGGATGCGATCGCGGCGCAAATGCCCACCGATGGGGCATTGTATTTGGGCGGCGCGGAAACGGTACTGGGTATAACAGGCCGTTTCGCGCCAATGCCAGGGGAAAGGGGAGTGTACGGCGTAAACGCCGCGCGGGTGGCGGCGTGAAATTCCGCCGACCAATGCACCATCCATGCCTGTCGTGCACTACGATCCAAGGCCATGTAGAGTATAAGCGTCGGAAAATGCATAGTCAATAGTTGCAATACGGACGCGAGCGATCATCCTAAATCCGGCAGTTGGATCGTGCAACAGGCTGTTTGGATCGTCCCGATACAACCGAGGATAGTTG
>CAIYDT010000198.1 GCA_903924985.1 uncultured Acetobacteraceae bacterium | reverse complement strand
GCGTCGGTGTTGGTGCTGCCGCCCATTCCCAGAGCGAAGGTCAGTTCGTCCTTCCGCGCCAGTTCCGCGTACTTCAACAGCGCGTCCCATGTCCAACCGTCCTGGGCGTCTACATGGCCGGGCTTCGCCGGATACATCGCCTGTGGATCCAGCCCGTGCTTCTTGAACCAACTGATCCGCACGCAGGGTGTCTTGTTCTGCGTGCCGGAACTGGTTGGCACGGCAATCCAGCCGGGCTTCTTCTTCCCGAGGTACTGGGCGATGGCGTTGGGGGCGCCAGTCTTCGGGATTAACCGTCCCATGATATCGTCGACCGGCAACAGCGACTCCCACGCGTTATGCACATCCCAGTTAAAGAAGGTGTACATGTCGTGGCCGGTTTTCGCCTGCGCTTCCGCCACGCCTGTCATCATCAGCTTATTGCCGTTGCCGGTGACGAAATCCGCCGTCACCTCGACCTTGTTCGCGGCGGCCCATGCGTCGACCTGCTTTTGCATGATGGCGTTGCCGGCGGGCACCCAATGGTCCCAGAATGCCACGGCAAGCTTGCCGGCCGCGCCGGCGGTGCGGATATGCACCAGTGGCAGGGCACTGGCGGCGGTCGCGAGTTTCAGAGCTTTCCGGCGCGAGATTTCCTTCGGTGTGGTCATGGCTGTTTCTCCTTTTAGTGGCTTCGGCGTGTGTGCGATCCGGATCGGTTGGGTGGGCTGTGTTCCGGGGCCGTCATCGAAGCGGGCAACCCGGCACGCTACCCATGCACCGCCAGATGCCCGTGGAACCGTTCGCGCAACTCGGTCTTCAGCAGCTTACCCGTCGCGGTGTGCGGCAGGCTTTCGACGAACACCACGTCGTCCGGCATCCACCATTTGGCGATCTTGTCCGACAGAAAATCCAGGATCGCCTGCTTGTCCGGATTATGTCCTGGCTTGGGCTGCACGATCAGCAGCGGACGTTCCTGCCAGACGGGGTGCTCGATCGCGATCACCGCCGCCTCGAACACATCCGGATGGGACACTGCGAGGTTTTCGATTTCGATCGAGGATATCCACTCGCCGCCCGACTTGATCACATCCTTCAACCGGTCGGTGAGCTGCACGTAACCGTCGGGATCGATCGTCGCCACGTCGCCTGTCCCGAACCAGCCGTCCTTGTCGACGACCTGACCGCCTTCACCCTTGAAGTAGCCGGAGACGATCCAGTTGCCGCGCACTTTCAACTCTCCCACCGTCTTGCCGTCATGCGGCAGGTCCTTGCCGTCGGGGCCGGCCAGCTTCAGCTCCACGCCATACATTTGGCGGCCTTGCTTGAGCTGCATCTCGACAAGCTGCTCGCGAGTCGCGCCATCGTGTTTGGCCAGCGGCGAACAAACGGTCACGATTGGGCTGGTTTCCGTCATGCCCCAGGCATGCAGCAGGAAGACACCGAGCAGTTTGTGGAATTTCTCGATCGTCGCGCGTGGCGGCGCGGTGCCTCCGGCGCCGACGTGCTTCAACCGGAGTCGCGATAAATCCAGCCGCGACAGGTTGTTCTCGATCCAGGCAAGGAAATTCAGCCAGATCGTCGGAATTCCCATCGCCTTGGTGCAACCCTCCTGTTCGAGCAGCAGGTAGACGCTTTCGGGGTCGAGCTTTGGCCCAGGCAGCACGAGTGCGGCGCCGCAAGCCGCGGCGGCGAACGGGATGCCCCAGGCGTTGGCATGGAACAGCGGCACCACCAACAGAATGGAATCGCGCGTTGAGAGGGCCAAGGAGTCAACCGAACAGGCGCCGAATGCGTGCAAAACCATAGAGCGATGGCTGTACAGTACACCTTTCGGATTACCCGTGGTCCCGGATGTGTAACAGAGCGTGCAGGCCGTGTTTTCGTCGAGCGACGGCCATTCGTAATCGGGCGATGCGGCCGCGAGCAGATCCTCGAAGCAGAGCAGGGTGTCGACGTGCACCGCCGGCATGGCGGAACGGTCGCAGAGCGCCACCCACCCGCGTACCAGCGGCAAATGCGGTGCCAATTGGTCGACCAGCGGCGCGAAGATCGGATCGAAGAATACGAAACCATTCTCCGCGTGATGGATGATATAGCGGATCTGTTCGGGGAACAGGCGCGGATTCACCGTATGCAGCACCCGGCCGCACCCTGTGACCCCGAAGTACAGCTCGAGATGACGGTAACCGTTCCACGCCAGTGTGGCGACGCGCTCACCGTCGCCAACGCCGAGGGCTTGCAGCGCATTGGCGACCCGTTTGGATCGGGCCGCGATGCCAGCCCAATCTGTACGATGGAACGCACCCTCCGCGTCGCGCGAAACGATCTCCCGCCCGCCGTGCCAGGATTCGGCATAGTCGATCAGGGTCGAAATCAGCAACGGCCGCTGTTGCATCAGGCCAAGCATGGTCGCTTCCTCCTGCCGCATCGGTTTCGGACGGATCGTTATCGTCCCATTGGGGTTCCGTCCGCATAGGCGTCCCATTGTTGGTAAACCATATCGGATGGCAATCCCAGCCATGGATGTTTGCTTGCCTCCCAGGTCGAGCGGGGCGGCGCCGGGAGTGTCGGATCCGCGAAGCACCCAACGGCTATCCCGCGATAGTCGGGCCGCTTGTCGCTGACCCAATAGACCGTGGTGCCGCAATTGGGACAAAAGTGACAATCGACCCCGAACCCCGTGTCGGCGACGCGGGGGTGAACTTTATCATCCCCTTCGAAGCGGGCATTTTTCGTCAGGAAATAGGCGCGGGCATGCACGACGGTGCCGGTGCGACGTTGGCAGGCCTTGCAGTGACACAGGTAGGAACTCACCGGTTCCCCCGAAGCGATCGCGTGAAGCGACCCGCAATGGCATTGCGCAACGCGTTCCATGACGTTTCCCTCCGTGACGCAGCGACAACCGGAGCCGTCCAGGCAGATGGCTTTTCCGCCATTCTCGCGTGTACGAGATCGCAAATCGGTACTTTTAGCCTTGATCTGGATCAAACGCCAAATTTGGAATGACACGGCTGCCGCCGCCCGGTTCGTCCTCGATGTGCCTGGCGATAATGCTATCGAACGAAACCTCTGCGCGGCGATCCCAAGATCGCCGCGCGAGCCGTATCGAATCGGCCGGGAAGGGTCCGGAACATCGCACCGATCGCGGGATCGGGTTGGCGCCGGATCAACTGCGCGGCCAGATGCTTGCCGCGCGCGAGGAACGTTACGTCCTGTCCAGCGGTCGCGAGCGACGCGCCGAGCGGTGCGCCGATGCCTCCGGCGCCGATGACGGCAACACGCATAGGGAGTTACCTCCCTGTTGCTCCCACATGTGCCATAAGGTTAAGTCGGAAATCACATGGCGTCCAGGATGTTCATCGCCGCTGTCAGGTCCGGCACGGAATCGATACCGCGCCAGACTGCCAGCACCCGCGCGGCGCCGGCGGCCCCGACCACTGGCTCCGCCAGCAGCCGGAATTTCGCATCGATTTCTGTGTCATCCATCGGATTGGTGCTGTCGCCGCGGGGATCGCCCGTTTCAATTTGGATGCGGCGCCCGTCGGTTGCCTCCGCCGTGACTCGCATGACGATTTTGTGCGGGAATAACGCCGAAATCGCATCGTCCTCGGCCACTGCTATTTTCGCCATCAAGGGGCGTATCGACGGGTCCAGATAGCGATCCGGGTCGAAGCTATCGACCCCGATGGTGCCGTCCACCAAAGCGCGCGCAAAAATGTAGGGCAACGAATGATCGGCGGTTTCCCGCGTGGTCGGATCCCATTTTGCCGGTTCGCTGCCGATTTCGTGCCAGGCGGACCAGTAGGTCGCGATGTCGATGCGGGCGATGTTCCCGACGGCGACCTGCTCGCGCAATTTCAGCGCCGCCCAGACGCCGGCCTGGGCGTTGTATTCCACCGGCCAGTATTTCAGTCGCACCCAGGGTAGCAGCCAGTCCCCTCCCGCCGCGGGGAATGGGTCGATCATGAACTTACCGGTGATTTGTTCCATTAGCCCGTGCCGGCCCTCGAACGGCTTCTCGGGTCCGGTCATGCCGCCGGCTGCCAGCTGGGTCGCATAGACCGCATTGCGCACCGCGAAGGCGGTCGCCGATCCCTTCCACAGCGACAGGTTTCCGGCCCGCGTGGCGCGCATCGGCACGTTCGCGACCGCGGTGATCGCCAGGGCGTGGCCGATCCGTTCCTGGTCCAACCCCAGCAGATGCCCGAGGCCGCAGACGGTCCCGAGGCCCACGCAGAAGCCCTGATCCCAGCCTTTCTCCCGCATTTGGGTGGGCGGGATCAGGCGAAACACGACCTCATACGCCGCGACCATCGCGGTCAGCAGCCGCTTGCCGCTGGCGCCGGAGGATTCCGCCACCGCCAGTAACCCACCAAGCATGTCGGACGGATGGCCGGCGTGCCATGAGTCGTTGAAATCCAAATACCGAATCATCGCGGTATTGATGAACGCGGCTTCCTCGGCCGTCGTGCTGACGCGCGACCCCAGAATGCGGCCGGCGCCGCGGACCGGCACGGCGCCCTCGGCGATCGACAGGGCAATGCGGGCGGCCTCGCAGGACCGGCCGCCGAAGGCGCACCCCAGCGTGTCGATCAGGCTCTGGCGGGCACGGTCCAACACGGGAGCCGGAATGTCTTCATACCGCAAGGATGCCGCGAACGTAGCCAGTTTTTGGGTCAAATTGTCCATGGTAGGCTACTTTCCCAAATCGCGCCGCAAATCCGGCGGCAGAAAATCCTGATCCACCAGGCGGCGCCAGTCAGCATCGGATTCCGGCAGACCCATCAGCTTCATCGCCGCCATCATGGCGTCCATGTCGGCGGGATTGAAATCGCCCAGACTCCAGAACGGCACCCCACCGGAGGCATGGTCAAGCAGCCCGTCCATCACCGATCGCACGGCCGCGACGTCCAACTTGTAGACCTTGGCCGCGATGGCTGCCGCTTCGTCGCGGTGTTCGGCGATAAACACGACAGCCCGTCTGTGGGCACGCAGGATGGCGCGCAGTTCCTCGGGCTTCTCTTGCGCGACCTTGCCGGACGTCACCGCGACCACGTTGTTAATCGCCGGAAACAGATCGCGTACCCAGGCGAGGGGGCGCAATTTGTCCTGGTTCAATGTGTAGACCGGCTCCGCCAGAATGGCCGCGTCCACACCATGGTTTTCCAACGCGGTGATGGCCGCCCCGTACTGCCCGGTGGCAATCAGCGACACATCGCCCGTCGCGAACCCGAATTTTTGCAATAGCAGCGCGTCCAGTCCCTGGGACGTCGATTGCGGTGTGGTGAAGCTGATCTTCTTGCCTCTCAGATCGGCGGGGCCCTTCAGCGGCGAGTCCTTTCGCACCACCCAGACGAACTGCGCGTTGCTGTGCGACAGTTCGGCGATGATTTTCAGGTCCGCGCCGTGCTTCACCGCGGCCAGGATGCCGGACAAGGACGACTCCACGAATGGCAAATCCCCCGCCAGCATGTTGCGTACATCGGCGCTGCCGCCGGCGGTGGCACGCACGGCGGTAACATCGGCTCCTTCCTCCTTGAAGAAGCCTCTCTCCAGGGCGATCGCAAAGGGCACGCCGGAGATTGAACTGCCGTAGTTCGGCACCGAAATCTCATATCCGAGCGCCGTGCCGCTCCACAGCAGCGCCGCCAATACCAACCATCGCATCCGCAATCCTCCGGCTATCCGCGCCATTGTCCCGGGGTTTCGCTCAGGCGTCCATGGTGGCAGGGTCAGGGGACAGGGCAATCGCATTTCAGAAGAGCGCCAAAAGACGGGTGAGATAGGCGTCGTTCCAACCGGCTCGCTTGAACTTGCCTCGCAAGGAGCCTTTTGATCCTTCTTTCTGCATTGCGTTGATAGCCATGTGACGAAGAACCGC
>CAIYDT010000197.1 GCA_903924985.1 uncultured Acetobacteraceae bacterium | reverse complement strand
TCCAGGCCTTCCCAGCAACCGGCAAACTGCTCCACGGTATCCCCACAGCGTGTTGTTTTGACCCGCTGGGGTAGAGTCCATCTTCGCCGCGTCGGGCAAGCCCTCGATCAGCCGCAAACAATTCCAAATGCGATTCCCCTGGGCCTGCGCCCGCCATCCCAGGCTGGGACGGAAATGGCCGGGGAACACCGAGCCATTGTATTGTCGGAGCAGGTCCAGGCGATCGCCTGCGCAACGATCGGGTGCGGCTGACGCTCAGTACTCCAGCGAATCCAGTGCCGCGACGTCCAGCAGCCGCTCGATCACCTCCGGCTCCTGCGCCCCGGCGATGGCGTGGCGGCCGCCGACCACGAAGCAGGGCACGCCGTTGATGCCCAGGCGGTGGGCGCGGAGGTTGTCGGTGTGCACCGCCTCCAGGTCCTGATCGCCGAGCAGGTAGTCGCGCACGGATAGCGGGTCGAGGCCGCAGGCGGCGGCGACGGCGATCAGCACGCCGTGCTCCCCGATGTCGTGCCCATCCGTGAAATGCGCGGAAAACAGCGCCTCGATCATCGAATCCGCTCGGCCGAAGCGGGCGGCGAGGCGCACCAGGCGATGGGCGTCGATGGACGAAGGGGTGCGGCCGATGCGGTCGAAGCGGAAGGCGATGCCCTCGGTTCGGCCGACCTCGGCGATGGAGGCGTACAGGCGCTTCGCCCGGTCCTCCCCGCCGAACTTGCGGACCACGTAGTCGGGGCGGGCCATGCCCAGGCGCGGCATGTCGGGGTTCAGCAGGAAGGGGCGCCAGGTCAGATCGAACATCAGGTCCGGGCGGCGGCGCAGGGTGCGCATCAGGCGGCGGACCCCGAGGTAACACCAGGGGCATATGAGATCGAGCACGATCTCGATGCTCAGCCGAGCCTTGGGGGGGGACAGGATGTTCACGGGGTGATTCTGGCGCGGGATGGGGCGGTTGTCACGTCGTTATCCCGCGTCTCTGGCATCGCCAGGGCGACCAGCAGCCAGGCGATCAGGCCGGCCGCGGCCAGCACCCAGTAGGCGGCGGTGCGGCCAAACCCGTCCGCCACCCAGCCGGCCAGCGCCGTGCTGATGGCGGTGCCGGCCCCGCCCGCGAGGCCCAGCAGGCTCAGGCACAGCGTGTAGTGGCCTTTGCCGCGGGTCAGGTCGGCGGAAATGAGCGACAGCATCATGCCGTAGACCGATCCGCTGGCGCCCTCCAACGCCTGGACGGGGACCAGCGCGTAGGGGTTGCGGATCAGCGCGAACAGGGCGCCCCGGGCCGGCAGCATGGCGAAGGCGGCCAGCATCAGCGGGCGGCGCCCGAAGCGTTGGGCGGCTCGGCCCAGCCAGGGGGACAGCCAGGCCACCACCACCTGCGGCAGGATCAGGCACGCCGCGATCACCAGCCCCGCCCGGCTGCCCAGCCGCCCGGTGATCTGCACCGCCGCGAGCTGTAGGATGGCGATGGAAGAGGTCTGGAACAGCACCACGGCCACCGCGAACACCGCCAGCCGCCGGTCCTTCAGCAGCGCCAGGGCGGCGCGGAGACTGCCTTCGTCCGGCTCGTGGACGGGGGCGGTGACGGAGTCGTGCGCGTGAATGGCGCGCAGCGCGAGTAAGGTCGGCACGGTCAGGATCGCCGCCAGCACGAACACCGTCCGGTCCGGGAACCAGGTGCCGCAGGCCCCCAACACCACCGCCCCCAGGCCAGCGCCGATGGAGCCATAGCGCCCGTTCAGGCCCAGCCGCTCGCTCAGCGCCGCTCGGCCGGCGATGGCGAGGCTCAGCGCGGCGATGGCGGGGCTCAGCAGGCTGCCGGCGGCGGCTTGCACCGCCACCGCCAGCATCGCCGGCAGCAGGCGGGGGATGGCGGCGAGGATGGCGGGCGTGGCCCCCATGGCGATGACCGCCGCGACCATCATGCGCCCCCGATGCCGGGGGAAGGCATCCACCACCAGCCCCGCCGGCACCTGGCACAGCATGGACACCACCGTGGCGACGGTCAGCAGCACCCCGATGCGCGTCTGCGTCCAGGCGTGCGCCGTCAGGTAGACCGGAATGAAGGCCCCGTAGGTCCCGCCCATCGCCGCCAGCAGCAGATTGAGCCAGTTCAGACCCCGGTTGCTCTGGTCGCGCGCCGGCATCACTTTGCCAATGGGGCGTGGCCGGTGACGATGATGGGACCGTCGGGACCTGGGAACTCCGGCGCGGCGGCGGCCTCGTCGTGCGACAGATCCTCGACGATGCGGGTTTCCCCGTTTTCGAGGGCGAAGTGTAGCAGCTTCCAGGCGATGGCGATGCGCCTGGTGCCCACCCCCATGAAGCCGCCGACGTCGACGATGCCGGCGGTGGGGGCGCCTGCCGCATCCACCAGGATGTCCACCAGCAGGCCGATGTCCTCGTTCGCAGGGGTGAAGACGTGCCGACCGAGGATGGTGCGGGCGGCATTGGGGGCGAGCGTTTCCGTCGCGGGGGCGGGGGGGGCGTCCTCCGCCAAACCCGGAAGGGGTGCCAGAAGCAACAGCAACAGCGCGAGGCGGATCGGCATGCGAGCTCCATCGGTTGGCTTGGGCGGCGCTTCGCGGGATTATGCCACGCAACCCGGTCAGGAGCATCCCGTGCCAGCCACCGGTTCGATCTGGAGTTATGGATATGAAATTCGGCATTGCCATCCCCACCGATTCCGACTCCTGGCGGCTGGTGCGGCGCGCGGAGGAACTCGGCTTCCACCACGCGTGGTTCTACGACACCCAGATGTTGAGCGCGGATTGCTTCGTGGCCATGGCGGCGTGCGCCATGAAGACCACCCGCATCCGGCTGGGGACGGGGGTGCTGATCCCGTCCAACCGCATCGCGCCCGTCGCGGCCAACGCCTTCGCATCGCTGAACAAGCTGGCGCCGGGGCGGATCGATTTCGGCATTTCCACGGGGTTCACCGGGCGGCGCGCCATGGGTCTGGGGGCGGTGAAGCTGGCCGACATGGCGGAATACATCCGCGTGGTGCAGGCGCTATGGCGCGGCGAGACCGTGGAAACCGATATCGAGGGCAAGCGCCAGTTGATCGGCTTCCTGAACCCCGAGCTGGGGCTGATCAACGTGAAGGATGAGATGCCGCTGTATATCGCAGCCTCCGGCCCGCGTGCGCGGGCGCTGACGGCGCGGTTGGGCGGAGGCTGGATCGATGGGGCGGCGTCGGTGGATCGCGCCGCGGCGGCTTTGGAGACGATGCGCGGGGCTTGGGCCACGGCCGGTCGCTCTTCCGACAGTCTGAACGCCGTCGCCTGGGCCGGCGGCGCGGTGCTGGCCGAGGGCGAACCCGCCGATAGCCCCCGCGCCGTGGCGCAGGCCGGGCCCCGGACCATGACGCTGCTGCACCGCGCGGCGGACGCGGCGCTTGGAGGATATCCGGATCCGGGATTGCCGCCGATGTTCGCCGAGGCGGTTGCCGGCTACGTCGAGCATGCTCAGTCGTTCCGCCCCCAGGGCGCGCATTACCTGCAAAACCACAAGGGACACCTGATGTTCGTGCGGCCGGACGAGCGGCCGTTCCTGTCGGCCGACCTCATCCGCTACGCCACCTGGACGGCTACCTTGCCGGAGCTGATCTCCCGGGTGGGCGCGCTCGAGGACGTGGGATTCAGCCAGATCGTGTTCTCGATCCTGCCGGGGCAGGAGCATGCGATCGAGGATTGGGGGCGGGTGCGGGGAGCTTTCGGATGAGGTTCGCGGTCCCCTACCGCCTCCGGAACCAAACCCCCGCGCGGATCGCGGTGACCAGCATGCCGCCGTAGACGACCAATGCCAGGGACAGTGCCGTGAAGGTCGCCTGAAGCGAGCCTGTCACCCGGAACGCCAGCCACCCGCCGCCCACCGCGACGATCATCCGCAGCAACCCGGCGAACAGCGGCCAGAACAGCCGCCCCGCCCCTTGGGAGGCGAAATACAGCGACAACCCCAGCCCGAAGAACCCGTAGGTCGGCCCAACTGCCCGTAGATACGCCGCGCCGGTCGCCAGCATCTTCGGATCGTGGCCGAACAGGCCGAGCCACGCCTCCGGCCAGAACGCCGCCGTCAAGCCGACGGTCTCGGTCAATGCGAAGGCCAGCGCGCCGCCGGTCAAAGCGATCCGCAAGGCGCGATCCCGCTGCCCGGCCCCGATATTGGTGCCGACCAGCGCCACCAGCGGCGCACCGAGGCCGAAGACCAGCGGCACCAGCAGATACTCCAGCCGCGATCCGGTGCCGAACCCGGCCACCGCGTCCGGGCCCGCCGCGGCGCCCACCAAAGCGGTGGTCAGCGCGATCGTCAGCGAGGTCTGCAACGTGCTGACCGACCCCACCGCGCCCACTTTCAGGATGTCGGCGAACAAAGGCCAGCGCAGCGGCGCTCGGGCCGGCCGCACGAGCGCCCGCCCCGCCAGCAGGTACCATCCCAGCACAGCCATAACGATGAAATTGGTCCCGATCACCGCCATGCCGCCGCCCGCGATGCCGAAGCCGGGCACCGGCCCGTAGCCAAAGATCAACAGCGGCGAAAGCGGGACCAGCAGCACCACCCCCAGGCAGATCGCCATCGAGGGCACCAGCATGTTGCCGGTGCCCCGGATTGCGCTGGCCAAAGCGTTCATCAGCCACACCACGATGTTCCCCGCGAACACCACGTTGGAGTACAGCAGCGCGGCCTCCAGCGAGCCGTCCCGCCCGCCCATCGCGCTGTACAACGAGCGCCCAAACGTCAGGAACAGCGAGGCAAACACCAGCCCCAGCAGCGCGTTGATAATCAGCGCATGCACCACCAGCGCATTGGCATCGTCCTTCCGCCTTCCCCCCAGCGCTCGGGCAATCGCCGAGGATATTCCCCCGCCCATCGCCCCAGCCGAAAGCATCTGCATCATCATGAAACCGGGAAACACCAGCGCCATCCCCGCCAGCGCGTCGGTGCCCAACCGCGATACAAACCAGGTCTCGATCAGCCCCGTGGAGGCTTGCGCCAGCATCACCAGGATGTTGGGCCACGCCATGGTCAGCAAAGTCGGCACGATGGCGCCCCGCAGCAGGCGCACCGTGCGCGGGTTCAACGTAGTGGCACTCATGCCCGTGACTCCGCGCGAACCGGCCGTACCACCACGTAGTCGGGCTCCGTCAGCAACCGCCCGGTGCGGCGGTCCACCAGCACCGGATCGGCGGGGATGCCCGAGGCGGCCTCCACCATCTGCACACGGATGCCGTCGGGCGTGAAATGCCGGTTGCCCCAGGCCATCATCGCGAGCAGCACCGGCCGGAAGTCCTTGCCCCGTGGCGTCAGCAGGTACTCGTCGCGTGGCGGCTTGTCGGAGTAGCGGTGCTTTTCCAACAACCCGCCCTCGATCAGCGCGTTCAGCCGGCGGGTCAGCATGCCCGGCGCGATGCCGAGGCTTTTCTGGAATGCGTCGAACCGAGTCAGGCCGGCGAAGGCATCCCTGAGAATAAGAATGCTCCACCACTCGCCCACGCGGTCGAGGCCGCGGGCGATTGGGCAGGTCATGGTGCTGAAGCGTTTGCGCTGCATGGGAACGGCCCGTCAGTAACTATCATGATAGTAGTTACTGACGTACCAGTACGCCGTCAAGGCCGGCGGTGAGGTTGGCAATTTGCCGGCAGCCGCCCTACTCTGGGGGGAACCAGCAACGGAGATAAGGTCATGGCCCCGAATACCACGCGCGTGTTCTACGTGCGCTATTTGTCCTCGCCTTTGTATGCCGAGATTCTGGCCAAACGCCCGGACGTGCAGCTCGACCGGCTGGAGAACGAAAGCCCGGCGCATGAGGCCGATCCCATCCTCAGCATGGCGCATGTCTTTCAAATCGGTGCCTCCCGCCAGGCGATCGCGCCACATTTCCATGTGACGCCGGCGTTGTTGGCCAAGACGCCCAATTTGATCGCGGCGTCGTCCAACGGCGCCGGCTACGACCCGATCGACGTGGACGCCTGCACCGCGGCCGGGATCGCCGTGGTCAACCAATCCGGCGGCAACAAGGAAGGCGTGGCGGAGCACGCGCTGGCGATGATGCTGACCCTGTCCAAGCGCATCGTGGAGGCTGATCGCGACCTGCGCGCGGGCAAGGAAATCCCCCGCGGTGCCTTCACCGGCCGCGAGCTGAAAGACCGCACTGTCGGCGTGCTTGGCATCGGCAATGTCGGCGCACGCGTCGCCGAACTCTGCCGCGGCCTGTTCAACATGCGCGTCCTGGCGTTCGACCCGCTGCTGACCGCCGATCAGGTTAAGGCGCGCGGTGGGGAGAAGGTGGACCTCGACACGCTGCTGCGTGAATCCGACTTTGTGAGCGTGCACTGCCCACTGACAAAAGACTCTCGCAAGATGATGAATGCCCGGGCGTTCAGCCTGATGCGTCCGGAAGCCTACTTCATCACCACCGCCCGCGGCTTCATCCATGACGAAGACGCCCTGGCCGAGGCCCTGACCAGCAAACGCATCGCCGGCGCCGGGCTGGACGTGTGGGAGGAAGAGCCGCCGCCCTCCACCCACCCATTGATGAAATTCGACAACGTCCTGGTCAGCCCGCACACCGCCGGGGCGACGGTTGAATCGCGGGAAAACATGTCCCGCTTCGCCGCGGAACAGGTGCTGGACATTCTGGACGGCAAACGCCCACCCCGCCTCATCAATCCAGAAGTCTGGCCGGCCTACCGGGAGCGGTTTGCTCGGATTATGGGGTTTAGTCCGGAAGGGTAGGGGGCGATAAACACCGGCGTCTTCCAAAACAATCGTGGTCGGGTCACCAAGCCCGACCAGGACGGCAAAAATGAACTGCACGCGACTGTAGGAAATAATCCGGAACAATATGTCCTGCCCCTAATTTCCCAAACCCAAGCACGGACAGTTGCGTTTGGTGCCGCACTGGTAGTGCCATCCTGACACTCACCTTCGCGGATGGCTCGTCCGATTCCGTCGGGATCGACGCCCAGGGGTGGTGGAGTCCCAACGCCGCCAATTTCCGGCACACAATGGAATGACTTCTTCGTCGTCGACCTGACCGGTCGACGGGCGTCGTTGTCGGTGCGAGCCTCGGCCTGAACACCGCTCCGTCGCCGCCTCACCCAATGTTTCGCTGTGGGACGTGGAAACCCCGCAGGCTACTTTGGAAAACATCGAGGCGGGACCGAACGCCGCGATCTACGCTGAGCTGGGAGCCGGCACGATGGATAGCGGCATCACGACCTTGACAAGCTGCAATATCGACATTGCCATCGCGCTCAGCGCCGACGGCATCGCGGCAATCGACAACGCGCTGGGGCGCCAGTTCGCGGTCGGCGGTAGCGCCAACACTGACATTCCGGAGCCGCCCGCGCTGCACCTGCTAATCCCCGCGCTCCTGGGTATCCAGGCGATCCGTCACCGTGCCTGCCAGACCTCAAAGCGTTCCGCGTTGTCGTAAGCTTCCTTCTCCACCGCCTTGCTGTCGCGCACGTAACGCTCCGCGAACCCGTCGATACCCCAGCGCTGGTATTGCAGCACATGCGTCAGCTCGTGCGCCCAGAGCTTCAGGTCGGTCTGTGCCTTATGCGGATCGCGGAACAGCACCACGTCGCCTAGCGTCACCGCCGCCGCGTCGCCGTAGCTGAATGCGAGGGACGGCAACGCGATGCTGTCCGCCCGCCCGGCGGAAAACCGAGCATTGCGCAGCAGTCCATCGGGGAAATAACCCAGCAGTCCCCGATAAACCCCGCTCGGCATCGGTTGCACGCCATCCGCGATGGCCTGGGAACGAGCGGATTGGATCAGCTGGGACAGAACCTGCGCCGCGACACCGATTAGCGCCGGGGGGATAACATCCTGGCTGCGCGCCCGCTTCGGCAGCATTGCCAGAAAACCGGCGAGCAGGAACTGGCGGCGCAAAGGGGGAACTCCTGGGGTGACCGGCACGCCTGACAACACGGTAATGTGGCCAAACCGCGCCCCAATCGTGGCAGCTACCGCGGCCGCGCGCGGTTTACCGCACGCCGCTCGGCCACAGCACCTCCCGCAGGGTCTGCAGCAGGATCACGAAATCGAACAGAACGGAGAAATTCTTCACGTAATACAGGTCGTAGCTGAGTTTGGAACGTGCATCGTCGATGGAGGCACCATAGGGATAGTTTACCTGCGCCCAGCCGGTCAGCCCGGCCTTCACCATGTGCCGCTCATTATAGAGGGGAATTTGCTGTGCCAGTTCGGCGACGAAGACAGGGCGTTCTGGCCGGGGGCCGACGAATGACATCTCCCCCTTCAGGATATTCACCAACTGCGGCAGTTCGTCGATGCGGGCGCGGCGCAGGAAGTTGCCGGCTTTGGTGATGCGGTCGTCGCGAGTGGCGGCCCAGACGGCGCCCTTGGCCTCGGCGTCCACCCGCATGGTACGCAGCTTCATGATCCAGAACACCTTCCCGTCCTGGGTTACCCGCTCCTGGCGGTAGAAGACCGGCCCCGGCCCCTCCCACCGAATCGCGATCATGCCGCACAGCAGCAGGGGCGAGGTCAATACAAGCACCAAACCGCTGACGAACAGGTCGAACGCCCGCTTCAGGAACCGGTCGATCTCGCTGAAGGTGAAGCCTTCAGAGAACACCAGCCAGCCCAGCTCGAGCCGCTTGATGTCGATGCGGCGGATCTCGGACTCGATGAACGACAGATACTGCACCACCGGGAAGCCCGCCTTCTTGCAGTCCAACAGGCGCTGCAAATCCATGCCGCGGCGGTCGTCCGGGGCAACCACGATCTCATCCGCTCGTAGCAAACGAGCGGCCTCCAGCACGCCGCAATGCGCCTGCATCAGGATACGCACGCCCGGTTCAGCCGCGAGCCGGGGGTCGATCTCCCCCATCGCGGGTTCCTGCAGGAATGCGATGTCGTAATGTAGATTGTTCCCTTCCTTGGTCAGCATGCGCAGCAGGTCGTAGGATCTTTGCCCCGCCCCCAACACCAGCAGCCGGCGGCGCAGCACCCGCAAATGCAGTAGAAAGGCGAAAATCACTCTGGCGCCCAAAGCAGCGACGGTCAGTGCCACCGTGGCGAGGCCGAACAGCATGGCCTGATCCCTGCCGCCCCACCAGCCGAAGGACGCCGGCCCCAACAAGCCTGCTACGATCGAACTTAGCCCATCTTATTCACCGCATAGCAGGGATTCAGAAACGGGCATGGTACAACCATCTGGAATCGCTTAGAGATTGGGTGCTGACGCCACTCTCCAGCCCCGGACAGAATCTGCCATGCCCG
>CAIYDT010000196.1 GCA_903924985.1 uncultured Acetobacteraceae bacterium | reverse complement strand
GAGAACAGGTTGGTGATGACGGTGGCGCCCCAGTAGGACATCTGGCCCCAGGGCAGCACGTAGCCCATGAACGCGGTCGCCATCATCAGCAGCAAAATAACCACGCCCAGCATCCACAGCAGCTCGCGCGGGGCCTTGTAGGACCCGTAGTACAGGCCGCGGAAGATGTGGATATACGTGACGATGAAGAACATCGACGCGCCGTTCTGGTGCACGTAGCGGATCAGCCAGCCGTAGTTCACATCGCGCATGATGTGCTGCACGGAGGCGAACGCCAGTTCGCTGTTCGGCTGGTAGTTCATCGCCAGGAAAATGCCGGTCAGGATCATGACCATCAGGCACACCATGGCCAGCGCGCCAAAGTTCCAGAAGTAGTTGAAGTTCTTGGGAGTCGGGAAAACCCCGTACTCCTTCTGCATCATCGTGAAGATGGGCAGACGTGAGTCGACCCAGTTGATCACCGGGTTGGCGAAATCGCTTTTATGCAGGCCGGCCATATTGGGTTCCCTTGGGGCGCGGGGCGGCTGAATCAGCCGATCTTGATCTTGGTGTCGGATTCGAACGCATAGGGCGGGATCGCCAGATTGGCTGGCGCGGGTCCCTTCCGGATGCGGCCGGAGGTATCGTACTGGCTGCCGTGGCAGGGGCAGAAATAGCCGCCGAACTCACCGCGCGTGTCGGCGGGCTTGTTGCCCAGCGGGATGCATCCCAGATGGGTGCAAATGCCGATCAGCACCAGCCATTGGTCGTGCCCCGCCTTGATCCGAGCCTTGTCGGCCTGCGGGTCGGGCAGGTCGGACGGCCTCACGTCCCCGGCTTCCTTGATCTCTTCCGGGGTGCGGTGGCGGACGAAGATCGGCTTGCCCTGCCAGGAAACGACGATGCCCTGGCCCGGTTGGATCGGGGCCAGGTCGACCTCAACCGAGGACAGCGCGAGCACGTCCTTGGCTGGGTTCATCGAGGCGACGAGTGGCCAGACGATGGCGGCGCCAAAGATCGCGGCGCCGGCCGTGGCCAACAGCTCGAGCATGTCGCGCTTGCTGGGATCGGCGGGATGACCCCCATGGGAGTCTACAGTGCTGGCGTCGGTCGAATCAGCCATCTTCCCCTCTTGCTCCGTTCGGCTACCCAAACGGTCTTGATCAGTGCGAGCCAGACGCGACGCGCGGCTGACCCCGGGCAGGCCGGCAGGCCAGCCCGTACGTTCTGCATACTGGGGAGGTTCTAACGGGCGTAAACGCGACCCGCAACACACCCCTCCCGCATGCCGAAACCATGGGCTACCCTGCCTTAGCCGTTGGAACAAGTCTCAATGACCGTGAAATCGACCGAATCCGGCACGCCAGCCGAGCATGTTGCACTGAAGGATCAGGCGCGCACCTGGTTCGAGGCCCTGCGCGACCGAATCTGCGCCACGTTCGAGGCGATCGAGGGCACCGGTTCGGACGCCGGGCGCTTCGTGCGCACCGCCTGGCAACGCCCGACCGAGGACGGGTCGGACGGCGGCGGCGGCGTCATGAGCGTGATGAAGGGCCGCGTGTTCGAGAAGGTGGGCGTCAACGTATCGACCGTCTCGGGCGAGTTCAGCCCCGACTTTCGGGCACAGATTCCCGGCGCGGAGGAGGATCCCCGCTTCTGGGCCAGTGGCATCAGTCTGGTAGCGCACATGCGCAGCCCCCGCGTGCCGGCGGCGCATTTCAACACCCGCATGCTGATCACCACCAAAGGCTGGTTCGGCGGCGGGGGGGATCTGACACCCATGCGACTCGACGCGCCGGAGGCGGTGGAAGACGCCGCCAGCTTCCACGCCGCGTTCAAAGCGGCCTGCGACCGGCACGACCCGGCGTACTACCCCGACTTCAAGGCCTGGTGCGACCGCTACTTCTTCCTGCCCCACCGCAATGAGCCGCGCGGCGCCGGCGGCATCTTCTTCGACCGCCTAAACACCGGAGCGGCCGAGCGCGATTTCGCCTTCGTACGCGATGTGGGGGAGGCGTTCCTGGACGCCTATCCATCCATTGTCCGCCGCCGCATGGGGGAACCCTGGACGGCGGCGGAGCGGGAGCACCAACTGATTCGACGGGGGCGCTACGTGGAGTTCAATTTGATCCACGACCGGGGGACGCTGTTCGGCCTGAAGACTGGGGGGAACGTGGACGCGATCCTCATGAGCCTGCCGCCCGAGGTGAAGTGGCCGTAGTCGCTACCCCGCCGGCGCCGGCTTCAGATCGATCAACGGCGTGCCGTCGATGCAGTCCATGCCGCGCACCAGGACCGTCGTGCCCTCGACCCCCACCAGATCGACCATTGATGACGCGATCGGGTTCGGCCGCAACGGCGAGCGCAGCGCGAAGGTCCCGGCGATGACGGGGCGCCGTCTCGGCGCCTGAACCACCAAATCGCGCCGCGCCTGGTGCATCCAGTACAGCACCTGAATGCGCGGATGCGCCTCCAGCCCTCGCAGCGCCTCGGCCCAACGGGGATCAACCTCGATGCGGCATACCGGGCCGTCGCTTTCCCCCCGACGGGGGCATTCGTCACGGGTTTTCCACGGAGTACGGATCGCGCCGATGAAGTAGATGCCGGCGTCGGTATGGTCGGGCAGTGCGACCGCGACCTCGTGCGGGCGGATATCGTCGCTCATCCTGGGGGTTCCTTGTCGGCGGGTGCGGGGGGTAGCCTATCGGGATGTGCCTTTTTTGCAACGTTGGTGGATGATTATCGGCCCTTATGTTAGTTATTTTTATTAACTATTGTTGATTGCATTGAGCGCCCCATGTGTCTGTCGACACTAACAGGAACCGCACGCCAATGCCGAAACCGAGTACCCCAATTCCGACGAACCCGCGCATGGCCGAAGTCCATACCTTCGGGCATCCAAGCGCGCCCGCACCGCGCACGGGGTGGGCGCAGCAGGGGCGGGGCAAGGTCAGCACGCCTGGCGTACCGCACCCGTCGACGCCGCTGCCGTACCCGCCGACCGCCCTGTCCCTGGCGCAGGGAACCGGCAGCGATCTGATCGCGACCTGGACAGCGCCCGCCACCGACAGCACGCACGCCACGGCCACGGGCTACAATCTACGCTTCAGCCGGGCCGGAATCGGCAGTTGGGCGACGGTGTCGCAGGCCAGCAGCCCCTATGACCTATCGGGCCTGGCTGCCGGCACCGCGTTCGATGTGCAGGTCCAAAGCACCAACGCCGCCGGCGTGAGCACGTGGTCGGCCACCAGCACGCTGACAACCGCCTCTGCCGGCCCCTACGCGCCGAACGCGCCGGCGATCGCCGGCGTCGCGCCGCCACCGGATGGCACCGCCAGCAAGCTGACCGTGACCTGGACCGCGCCCGCCACCGACGGCACCCACGGCGACGCCACCGGATACAACCTGCGTTACAGCCCCTCTGGAGCGGGCGCCTGGACGACGGTAACAGGGGTCATCAGCCCATACGCAATCACGGGCCTCAGCGGCGCGGCGGCGATGGATGTGGAGGTCCAGGGCACCAACGCGGCGGCCAGCCCGGGGGCGTGGTCGGCGGCCACGACGGCGACAACCTGGGGCGCCACGGTCGCGCCGGGCAACTGGGTGCCGGCAACATCTCAGACCCATGGCGCCAGTGTCGCGCCGAACGGCGGCGCGCAGTTGGTAGCGGTCGCCGCGCCGACGGCGGTCAGCGGCGCCGCCTTGGCGTGGTCCACCAGCAATACGGCCGTCCCGACGTCGGGACTGATCTCGGCCGGGGCCGACGGGCAGACCAACGGCTGGGGGCAGTGGTTCAACGCACCGGCCTCCGCCGGCACCTATTATTTGTGGCTGCTGGCGCAAGGCATCGGAGGGGTCACCACCGGCGCCCTGGCGACCGGGCCGATTACCGTTACATAGCGGTCCAGCCGCCATCCACCGCGTATGCCGCGCCAGTGACGTAGCTGGCGCGGTCGGAGCATAACCAAACCACCATTTCCGCGATTTCCTCCGGATTGCCAACTCGCCCCATCGGAGTGCGGCCGGCGATCTGGTCCTCCCGCTGCTCCAGGGTCTTGGCGGTCATGCGGGTGCGGATGAAGCCAGGGCACACCGCGTTCACCCGCACGTTATCTTCGGCGTATTCCATCGCCGCCGTCTTGGTCAGCCCGATCATCCCGTGCTTGGCCGCGACGTAAGCGGTGGCATTTTTCAACCCGATCAACCCGGCAATCGAGGCGGTGTTGACGATCGCCCCGCCGCCCTGAGCCTGCATGACGGGGATCTCGTATTTCAGGCAGAGCCAGACGCTTTTCAGGTTCACCGCGATCATCCGGTCGAACGAGGCCTCCGACCAATCGGTGGTGAACAGCCCGGCGGCATCCACCTGATGCGGCGCGATGCCGGCGTTGTTGAAGGCGCAATCGAGGCGCCCGTACGCCGCGACGGCGGCATCGACAATGGCCTTGACCTGCGCCGCGTCGGTCACGTCGCCGGACAAGGAAATTGCCTGACCGCCGGCCTGATTGATCAGCGCGACGGTGGCGCTGGCGGCCTCGGCCTCATAATCGGCGACCGCGACGCGTGCGCCCTCCCGAGCAAAGGCGAGCGCCGCGGCGCGTCCTATGCCGTTGCCGCCGCCGGTTACGAGCGCGGTTTTGCCTTCGAGCATCGATGTCATGATGTCCCCCTGTCCTGTGCGGGCGCATCGCAGCATAATGCACCCATCATGACCACCGAAGCACCGCTGATCCCTGTCTCCTGGGGCGAACTGGCCGACAAGGTCAGCATCCTGGAGATCAAGTGCGCCCGCCTGCGCGCGCCCGAGGCGGTGGCCAACGCCGCTCGGGACTTGGCGGCGTTGGCGGCGGTGCTGGCGCCGGTCGCGGACGCCATCGCAACCGAACGGGCGGCGCTGGTCACGGTGAACACAAGTCTGTGGGAGATCGAGGACGCCATCCGCGAGAAGGAAGCAGCCCAGGATTTCGGCGAGGCCTTCATCGCCCTGGCGCGCTCGGTTTACCGGGAAAACGATGAGCGCGGGCGGATCAAGGCGGCGATCAACCGTGTGTTGCGTTCCGCGCTGGTGGAAGAGAAGCAGTATTCGAGGTATTAAGCCGCCATGGACAGCATCGAGATCGCCGACAACCTCCGCCGGGTCAAGGATCGCATTGCCAACGCGGCCATCGCCGCCGGGCGTAAACCGGGGGATGTGACCCTCGTTGCCGTCTCCAAGACCAAACCCGTCGAAGCGGTCCTGGCGGCGATCCAGGCTGGGCAGACGGTTTTCGGGGAAAACCGGGTGCAGGAGGCCGAGGACAAGTTCCCCCCGCTGCGCGCCGCTCACCGGTTCGACCTGCATTTGATCGGTGGCCTGCAAAGCAACAAGGCGCGCGACGCTGTGCGCCTGGCCGATGTGATCGAAACGCTCGACCGTCCCAAACTGGCGGACGCCATCGCCGCGGCCATGGCGAAGGAGAACCGCCACCCCAAGCTGCTGATCGAGGTCAACACCGGCTCCGAACCCCAGAAATCCGGCGTGTCCCGTGACGATGCGGACGGGTTCATCGCCGATTGCAAGGGCCGGTTCGGGGATCTGCTGGCCGGGCTGATGTGCGTGCCCCCGCATGACGAGGACCCGCGCCCACACTTCGACTGGCTGGCGAACCGTGCCGCGAAACACGGGCTGATAACGCTGTCGATGGGCATGTCGGCGGATTTCGAGATCGCGATCGCCGCCGGCGCGACATGGGTTCGCGTGGGGAGCGCGATCTTCGGGTCAAGGTGACCCCCGGGCGAACCCGGGGGCGTACTGGAACCGATTACCGAACGATCGGCGCGAAGGGCGCGTCGTTCATCAGGTTGTTGCGCTGGGCAATCAGGTAGCCGGCTTCGGCGCCCTTCTGCATGAACACCTGCCATTCCGGGTCCGCCTGCATCGCGGCCCGCTTCGCGGCGCGATCGGCGGCGTCCTTGTAAACCCAAATGTGGATGTAGGTGTTCACCTCGCCAGACTCGGTGATCAGGTACGCCAGCGGTTCACCGAGGTGCCGCTTCTGCGCCTTCAGGCCGTATTCCTGGTAGAGCGCCATCTGCTTGGCCATGGTGCCGGGCTTAACGGTGTAGGTGCGATGGTCGACGAGCATAATTGTTCTCCTTGAACGGTGCCGCGTGGACGCGGCGGGCTTGATTGACGCCACCAGTTGGCGGCGCGCGCAAGAAAGCACGGATCAGCGCAAATGCCGAACCACAATGGCGGCCAGCGCCTCGCACCCGGCTTGGTCTTCAGTGTCGAAGCGGGCCAGATCTGGACTGTCCATGTCCAGCACGCCCAACAGCCGTTCCCCATCCAATAGCGGAATCACGAGTTCGGAGCGGGAAGCGGAGTCGCAGGCGATATGACCGGGAAACGCTTCCACGTCCGGAACCAGGATGGAGCGGCGTTCGATGGCGGCCGTGCCGCAAACGCCCTTACCCATCGGAATTCGCACGCAAGCGGGCTTACCCTGAAACGGTCCGAGGACGAGTTCGTCGCCGCGCAGGAAGTAGAAACCAGCCCAGTTAAGGGCCGGCAAGCTGTGGTAGATGGCGGCAGCCGCGTTCGCGGCATTGGCCGTACGATCGGCCTCGCCGGTAAGCAGCGCGTTCAGCTCCTCGGCGAGGTCCCGATAAAGGACGGCTTTATCCACCACCGCCTCTTGCCCCACAGACCACGGGGCGGTGTGTGTCGCGTCGTGCACCGGTTTAACGTGCGCCTCGGGCGCCCTTCTTGCGTCCGCCGGCGTCGGCGGCGGGTTTCACCTTGGACGCGTCTTTCATGATGCCACGCAGGTCGCGGATGAAGGCGGTGCCCTTCGGGGTCCGCTGCACCAATACGCTGCGGCGGTCAGTCGGGTCGGTCTTACGACGGACCAGATCGAATTCCGCCAAACGATCCAGCGCTCGGGTAATCGCCGGCTTGGAAACATCCAAAGTCGCCGCGAGGCCGCGGACCGTTTGGGCTTCCGATTCCAGATAGCACGTTAGCAGAACCGCCAATTGGCGGGCGGATAAGTCGGGGCCGGCACGGCGCACCAGCGATACCACGGTGCCACGCAGGATTCCGACCAGACTTTCAGTGTCGTCGCTGCCGCTCATTTTATTGGACCTTTCAAGATGGACCGACATAAACCCCGGTGCCGGCGAACCGGGCTCCCGATTCTTCCCCGTGTCCTAATCCTGTCGCGGAACGAAGCCGCAATCAAGTAAATTTGCGTTCATGCCGGACGGATCTGATCGGCTCAAGTCATGGTTTCCCGCATAATCGTCACGGAATGGTGGATATGTAACACCTCCGGTTGCTTTGATCCAAATCAAAGCGGTGCGGCGCAGCGCCTGTTGGGATACCGGGATATCAACCATGGAGAAGTCCATTGACCACCGCCATCCTCCCCGAAGGTGTCCACCCAACGGTCGAAGTGATCGAACCCTCGAACGGCCACGTCATGCCATTCGTGGTCGCCGTGCTTTTGTTCCTGATATCCACGATGGTGTCCGTCTGGATCTCCGGCCCGCCGCACTAGAGCAGATCGCGGGAGAGCGGATGTACGAACGTGTGAATCTGCTCTACAAAACAATAAGCCAGAGCGCGCTGACCGATCACGGTCAGCGCGCTCCGTCGGTACGGACCGGTCAGATCGCGACCCGCACGCCCAATTCGACCACGCGGTCGCTGGGGATACGGAAGAACTCCGTTGCCGGCACCGCGTTGCGTGCCATCACCAGGAATAGCCACAGGCGCCACCAGGGCATCTTGGGCACCATCGCGGGCACCAGGACTTCGCGGCCCAGGAAGTAGCTCGCCTGCATCGGATCGAAGGCGACAGCATCCCCCAGTTCCTCCAGCTCCCGCGGGATATTTGGGCTTTCCATGAAGCCGTAACGCAGCACCACCCGGTGCACACCAGCCGCCAGTTCCGACACCGTTACCCGCCGGGCAGGTGCGATTTCCGGCACGTCTTCGTTCTGCACGGTGACGAACAGAACCCGTTCGTGCAGCACCTTGTTGTGCTTCAGGTTATGCAGCAACGACGTCGGCACGTAGTTGGGGTTGCCGGTCAGGAACACGGCGAGGCCGGGCACCCGAACGATGCGGGACTGCGGCAACCGAGCCAGGAACGGCGCCAGCGGCATACTGTCCTGCTGCCAGCGGGCCAACAGCAGGTCCCGTCCGCGCTTCCACGACGTCATCAGCACCGTCAGGAATATGCCCAGTGCCAGCGGGACCCAACCGCCCTCCACCACCTTCAGGGTGTTGGCCGAGAAGAAGACGCCATCGACAACAAAGAAGCTGCCGAACACCGCCACCGAGGCCAGCCGGGACCAGTGGAACTGCCGGCGAAACACCACCATCGCCAGCACGGCGGTGCAGATGAACGTGCCGGTGACCGCGATGCCGTAAGCCGCGGCAAGCGCGTCGGATGTCTTGAACGCCAACACCAGGATCAGCACACCGACCATCAGCGCCGCATTCACCTGCGGGACGTAGATCTGGCCTTCCTCGGTAATCGACGTGTGGCGCACCGTCATGCGCGGCAGGAAGCCCAGCTGCATGCATTGCCGGGTCATGGAATACGCGCCCGATATCACCGCCTGGCTGGCGATCACCGTCGCAACCGTGGCCAGCACGACCATCGGAAAGCGGGTCCATGCGGGTCCGAGGAGGAAGAAGGGGTTTTCGATGGCACCGGGATCGTGCAGCACCAGCGCACCTTGCCCGAAATAGTTCAGCACCAGGCAGGGCAGCACGAAGCCGGTCCAGGCGTAACGGATGGGCTTGGCGCCGAAATGGCCCATGTCGGCGTAAAGCGCCTCCGCCCCGGTGACGCAGAGCACCACCGCGCCCAGCACGATGAACGACAGGCCTTTATATTGAACGCAGAGTTCGAAGGCATAGAACGGCGAAACAGCCATCAGTACGAAGGGGTGCCGGGCAATTTCGATCAGGCCCATCAGTCCGATGATCAGGAACCACACCGCCATGATCGGCCCGAACACCCGGCCGACCGAGTGTGTTCCGCGATACTGCATGGTGAATAGCAGAACGATCACCGCGACGCAGATCGGCAGAACCACTTCCTTGAGGCCAGGGGCGGAAACCTCCAGCCCCTCGACGGCCGAAAGAACCGAAATCGCGGGCGTGATAATGCCGTCACCGAAGAACAGGCAGGCGCCGGCGATGCCGACCAGCGCGAGCGTGCTGCGCATCGCGGTACCCGTGGACACACGCTGTGCCAGCGCCATCAGCGCCAGGATGCCGCCTTCCCCCCGGTTGTCGGCGTGCATCACCAGCATCACGTATTTGACCGTGACGATCAGCACCAGCGACCAGAAGATCAGCGACAGGATGCCCAGCACCTCGGTATTGGTAATGGGGACGTTCTTGAACAGGTCCAGACTGGCTTTGAACGCATACAGCGGGCTGGTGCCGATGTCGCCGTAGACGACACCTAGAACGCCCAGCAGCGTGCCGGCGGATAGCTTGGCCTTGCCTGACGGACTGGCATGCGGGTCATCGGTCACGGGCGGACTCGCGCGTAAAGCCCCGGAACGGCTTCGACCATGTGGTCTCCTGCTGGACAGTTGCCCTACGACAAGGCGGCGGACGCATACGCCGCTGCCCTGCCGGGAGCAATACGGGGGAGACCGGGTGGGGTTAAGCCGCGTCTTCGCGGCGGTCCCGAACCTTTACGTACGCCAGCTTCGCATGGTCCTCGCAGTACGGTTTGCCGGGCTCCGACCGGTCGTCGCAAAACCGGAAGGTCTTGGTGCCCGGCTCACCGATCGGCCAGCAACAGGTGACGATGCGTCCGTACGGACGCGGCGCCACGGCCTGTATCCGTGGCGGCGCGACCTGCATGGGCCGCGGGGGCACAAATTTCGGCTGCACCGGCGCCGGCGCCACGGCGACCACCAATGCAGGCGCGACGGCGGGAGCAGCCACGATCGGCGTCATGACGGTCGCCCCGCCTGTGCTCGCCAGCGGCGGCAAGGTCGGTCCCTCCACCCGACGCGGCGCGGCGCGTCGTTCGGTGGATGGCGCGCTGCCTTCGCGCCGGATCGGCGAAGGCCGGGCGGGAAGATCGAGGCGATGCGCTTTTCCGACGATGGCGTTTTTGGATACGCCCAGGCGGCGGCCGATTTCGGCTGTCGAGTGCCCTTCCGTCCACAACTCCCGTAGACGGCCGATGACGTCCTCGTTCCACTCCATCTTGTGGGTCCCCCTGCTAGTTCAACCACAAGATACGGTATAGACCCCGAGGCTGGGGTCAATGAAAAATCCGACTCGGACCACAAAAAGTTGTGGACAACTTCCGATTCGACCACAAGCCCTAGAGAATCAGGCCCTTCCGCAGCAGGCCGTGCACGCCTTTTTCACCGTTCACCGTCTGGGTGACGTGAAAATCCACCGCGAGGGAGCAGAATTGATAGGCCTGCTCCCGCGAGAGGTTGGTGCGGCTGGCGATGAAGGCGATCATCTGGCGCAGTGCCTGCTTCATCGCCTGATCCAGGTCTTCGTGCATGCCCATGCTAATATAGTGGGTCAGCGTTTCCGCCCGCGGGTAGGTCAGCAGCGGCGCGCCGGCTGCTTTGTGCAGCGTGAAGGTGAACGTGCCGGTCAGACAAATCTCCAGCGCATTGATGCAGACCTCCCCATCGCCCTGCACGCCGTGGCCGTCGCCGGCCGAGAACAGCGCCCCCTCCGCCCAGACGGGCAGGAATAGCGTCGCGCCCTGGGTCAGCTCCTTGTTGTCCAGATTGCCGCCGTGCTCGCGCGGTTGGATGGTGGAGATGGTGCCGTAGCCGGGCGGCGGAGCGACGCCCATCACGCCGAAGAACGGCGCCAGCTTCAACTCGGTGCCCCACGGCAGCCGGCACGTCCCAGCCGCTCGGTCGACCGGAATGTGGGACAGGAATTTCTCGGGGAAGTCTTCCGGCAGGGTGCCCATCAGCGGACGGAAGCCGCAATAGCCCCAGTCGGCGCCGAGTTCGATCTTATCGATGTGCACTTCCAGCATGTCGCCCGGCATGGCGCCCGCGATGGCAACCGGCCCCGTCAGGATATGGCCCGGTCCGCGCGGCGGATTGGCGGCATGCAGCGCCGCGAGCGCCGGAGGAATGGTCAGCCCGGAACCCGGCGGCGGCATCACCTCCGGGCCGCCGGAGACGCACTCCAGCACCACCGTGTCGCCGGAGTTGACCGTGACCAGCGGCTTGTAGGCGGCATCGAACGTCCCCCACCGGATGGTCGACGCATTGGCTGGAATGCGGTGCGTGGCCATCGGCCGGTCTCCGTGAGGGGTGCTGGTTCAGCGAGTGGTGGTGGACTCGCGGGTCGTGGCAGATGCCTGTGCGCCCGGCAGCTTGCCGGCCGGCTTGTCCGCGCTGGCTTCCATCGACTCATCGTCGGGTTCCGCCATGTTCTTCTTGAAAGATTTGATGCCCTTCGCGAAGTCGCCCATCAGGCTGCTGACCTTGCCGCCGCCGAACAGCAGCATGACGACCAGCAGCACCACCATCCAGTGCCAGATGCTGAAACTACCCATGAAACCTCCATACCGGGATGGACCCGAACCCGCTTGCGCCGGCTGCTTATCCACCCGTGCGGCGCACTCTATAGGCTCACCCGCCGGGGCTGCCAACGGATTGTGTGGAACGGCCGCGGTGGCCCCCCCGATTGTGACATTTTGTCGCGACGTGTCGTGCCGGATTTCGTTGCGATTGACCTGAGACAGCTGTATCGTCCCGAAGGCTGGCAAACCCGGACGGGTCAAACGATGTTCAGGATACAGCCATAGGGAGGGCGGCGCGGCGTAAGAAACCGAACGCCCCTGTTAACCAGGGCGCTCGGTCGGCTGATCGGCCGGTGACGCTCTCAGGCAGAAAGGCGACGTCGATGCCGCAGGGCATTGTAAAATGGTTCAACCCGACCAAGGGCTATGGGTTCATCGCACCGGACACCGGGGGCAAGGACGTTTTCGTTCACATCAGCGCGGTTCAGAAGGCCGGCCTGCGCACGCTGAACGAAAACCAGAAGCTCGCCTTCGAAATCGAGCAGCAGCAGAACGGGCGCGCCGCCGCGGTCGATCTCGTTCCGTCCGGCTGAGCGATTTCCTTTGCCGAACCGGTACTGGCGTCCCACCTTATGGTGATGCGCGAATCTTCCGCTTGCCCTTGCGTGACGCGGCGCGCTCCTCTAGGCAGGAGTCATCAAAATGAAACGCGTGCATGAATCATACCCTGGATGACAGGCGCGGCCGGCGCGCGGGCCCCGGCATAACGCCGCTTTCTTCGTTGGATACCGCCTCCATACAGGATGCGTACCGGCGTTGGGCAGGTGTGTACGACTCGTTGTTCGGTGCGGTCTCCGCGACCGCGCGGCGCCGCGCGGTCGCCGTGGTCAACCGGCTGGCCGGTCAGGAAGTGCTGGAAGTCGGGGTCGGCACCGGCCTCGCATTGCCGCGCTACGATAACGATAAGCGGATCACCGGCATCGATCTGTCGGTCGATATGCTGAAGCAGGCTCGCCGCCGGGTGGCGCGGGAAGGCCTGCATACCGTCCAGGCGCTGCATGAGATGGACGCCGAGGCAACCGATTTCCCCGATAACAGCTTTGACACGGCAGTCGCGATGTTCGTGGCCTCGGTCGTGCCCAACCCAAGGCGGCTGCTGGCGGAAATGCGCCGCGTCGTGAAACCCGGCGGCAACATCCTGTTCGTCAACCACTTCGCAGCGCCGCGCGGGCCGCGCTGGTGGGTGGAACGCGCTATGGCGCCAGCTTCCCGGGCGCTGGGATGGCACCCTGATTTCGCCGTGGAAGCGCTGTTCGTGCCCGAGGATCTGGCGCAGGTCACTTTCACGTCCGTGCCGCCGATCGGCATTTTCACCCTCGCCCGGCTGGCGAATTAGCGGCGCTATTTATCCAGTTGGCCACGCCGCGACAGAAAAATACCTTAATCGCCGCAGCGGTCCCGCTGGCATCTTGATCTCCGCGCGACTGTCCGGTACGCGGTGGGGCATGAGCTTGTCCCATCGGCGCGATGCCGTTTGGGGGCCAGATACGGAACGGGTGGGTAGTCTGATGCTGCTTCTTCGACGGCTTTTCGCCGCGCTGACACTATTGATGATGGCACCTCTGGCGATGCCGGACGGCTTCGGCGCCTTCGCGCAGGTGCCGAAGCCATGGGAAGTCGGCATGCAGCCGGCAGCCAACCTGATCAAGCAGAAGGTGATCGACCTGCACGATCTGGTGTTCTGGATCATCACCCTGACCACCATT
Organism: uncultured Acetobacteraceae bacterium; assembly: GCA_903924985.1. Taxonomy (GTDB): domain Bacteria; phylum Pseudomonadota; class Alphaproteobacteria; order Acetobacterales; family Acetobacteraceae; genus Rhodopila. The sequence continues at coordinate 50,725 of CAIYDT010000196.1, read as the reverse complement.
TTCGTCGCCGTGCTGCTGGTGATCGTGATGGTGCGGTTCAACGCCAAGGCCAACCCGATCCCGAGCAAGACCAGCCACCATATCGGACTGGAGATCGCCTGGACGGTGATTCCTGTGCTGCTGCTGGTGGTCATCTCGATCCCGTCGTTCCGCTTGATCTATTTCCAGGATCGCACCCCCAATCCCGACCTGACGATCAAGGTCATCGCGCACCAGTGGTATTGGGAATACGCCTACCCGGACCAGGGCGATTTCTCGATCGAGAGCCGCTACATCCACGATGAGGACCTGAAGCCCGGCCAACTGCGCCTGCTGGATGTCGACAATCAGATGGTGGTACCAGTCGGTAAGAACATCCGCATCCTGACCAGCAGCCCCGAGGTTATCCATAGCTTTTTCGTCCCGTCCTTGGGCGTGCAGCGTTATGCGATCCCGGGCCGTACGATCGAAACCTGGTTCTCGGTGGACAAGCCCGGCGTGTACTATGGCCAGTGCAACCAGATCTGCGGTGCCGACCACAGCAAGATGCCGATCGCGGTGCACGCGGTATCGGAGCAGGAATTCAAGGCCTGGACCGAGCAGACAAAGAAATCGGCCGACGCGGGTGCGCCGGCCGGGGTTCAGCCCCGGCTGATGGCGGCAACCGACGCGACGGCGAATCAGGTTCAGCGCTAACCCCCGGGTTGGCGCGCGAAGGAGACAGACGATGGCTGACACGACCCATGACCATGCCCACGGGCACGACGATGCCCACGGGCATGATCACAAACCCCCTTTCCTGACGCGGTGGCTGTGCAGCACCAACCACAAGGACATCGGCACCCTCTATCTGATCTTCGCCGTCGTCGGCGGGCTGGTGGGCGGTGTGCTGTCCGAGATCATGCGGGCGCAGCTACAATTCCCGAACAGCCACATCGTGTCCGACGGGCAGGAATGGAACACGATCATCACTACCCACGGGCTGCTGATGATCTTCTTCTCGGTCATGCCGGCGCTGATCGGCGGCTTCGGCAACTGGTTCATCCCGCTGATGATCGGCGCGCCGGACATGGCGTTCCCCCGCCTGAACAACATCAGCTTTTGGCTGCTGCCGCCGGCTTTCGTGCTGATCTGCATCGGGCTGGTGATGGGCGAATCGGGTTCCGGCTGGACGCTTTATCCGCCGTTGTCGAACGCGACCTACGAGACCGGCATGGGTATGGACTGCACCCTGTTCGCGCTCCATCTCGCCGGTGCAAGCTCGCTGCTGGGTGCGATGAACTTCATCACTACCATCTTCAACATGCGCGCCCCCGGCATGACGATGCACAAGCTGCCGCTGTTCGTATGGGCGGAGCTGGTGACCGCCTGGCTGCTGGTGCTGTCGGTGCCGGTGCTGGCCGGCGCGATCACCATGCTGATCTGCGACCGCAACTTCGGCACCGCGTTCTTTGACCCCGTCGGCGGCGGCGACCCGGTGCTGTTCCAGCATCTGTTCTGGTTCTTCGGACATCCCGAGGTGTACATCATGATTTTGCCGGGCTTCGGCATCATCAGCCACGTGATCTCCACGTTCAGCAAGAAGCCCATCTTCGGCTACCTGGGCATGGTCTACGCGATGGTAGCAATCGGTGTGGTCGGCTTCGTCGTATGGGCTCACCACATGTATCTCTCGGGCATCGACGTCGACACGCGGGCCTACTTCATGGGCGCCACGATGGTGATCGCGGTGCCGACCGGGGTGAAGATCTTCTCCTGGATCGCCACGATGTGGGGCGGCTCCATCGAGTTCAAAACCCCAATGCTGTGGGCGATTGGCTTCCTGTTCGTGTTTACCATCGGCGGCGTGACCGGCGTGGTCTGCGCCAACGCGGGCATCGATGAGGTCATCCACAACACCTACTACGTCATCGCCCACTTCCATTACGTGCTGTCGCTGGGCGCGGTGTTCTCGATCTTCTGCGGTTTCTACTACTGGATCGGCAAGATGTCCGGCCGCCAATATCCGGAGTTCTGGGGCCGGGTGCACTTCTGGCTGTTCTTCATCGGCGTGAACCTGACGTTCTTCCCGCAGCACTTCCTGGGTCTGGCCGGCATGCCGCGCCGCTACCCCGACTATCCGGACGCTTTCGCGGGCTGGAACTACGTGTCCTCCATCGGGGCGTATATCTCGGGCCTTTCGACGCTGGTGTTCCTGTATGTCTGCTACCGGACCTTCACCTCCAAGGTACATGTGGCCGACAACTATTGGGGCGATGGCGCCACCACGCTGGAGTGGACGCAGACCTCCCCGCCCGCGTTCCACACCTACACCGAACTTCCCAGGATTCTCTGAACCCAATGGGACTTAACCTTTGAGCGAATTCACCGCACAACCGGCCGGCAGGGACAGGGGGGAGCAATCCCCCCTGTCTTCTCATGCGCCCGCCATGGAAGACGATGTCCGCGACTGGATCGCGCTGCTGAAACCTCGCGTCATGAGTCTGGTGGTGTTCACCGGCCTGATCGGCGTGCTGGTGGCGCCGGGGCATTTGCACCCGATCCTCGCGTTCACGGCGGTGCTGTGCATCGCGGTAGCGGCGGGGGCCTGCGGCGCCATCAACATGTGGTACGACCGCGACATCGACGCGGTCATGCGGCGCACCAAGAACCGCCCCATTCCCGCCGGGCGAATCGCCCCCGGCGGCGCGCTGGGCTTCGGCATCGTGCTTGCGGTGGGTTCGGTGATCGTGATGGGCTTGGCGGTGAATCTGGTGGCCGCCGCGGTTTTGGCGCTGTCGATCGGGTTCTACGTGTTTATTTATACGATGTGGCTGAAACGCCGCACCCCGCAGAATATCGTCATCGGCGGCGCGGCTGGGGCCTTCCCGCCGGTGATCGGCTGGGCTGCGGTCACCGGGTCGGTGGACCTGATCCCGCTGATCCTGTTTGGCATCGTGTTCATCTGGACGCCGCCGCATTTTTGGTCGCTGGCGCTGTGGGCGAACGACGATTACCGCCGAGCGGGCGTGCCGATGCTGCCGGTGGTGGCAGGGGCGAGGGAAACTCGCAAGCAGATCGTGCTGTATTCGCTGGCGCTGGTGCCACTATCGCTGGTGCCGTGGTACCTGGGCTTTTCCGGCGCGATTTATGGCGTCTCCGCCGCCGTACTTGGCCTGGGTTTCTTGGTTTGCGTCGCCCGCGTTTTCACCGACAAGCAGGACGCGGCGGGGGTCAGCCTGACGAATGACGCGCCAGCCCGCGCCGCGTTCAAATACTCGATCCTATACCTGTTTGTTTTATTTGCTGCTTTGGCCGTCGACCGGCTGATAGGTTGAACGCCATGGCCGAATTCCCCAAGCCCCCCACCGGATCGGAGGCCGACGCCTTCCGCCGCCGCCGCCGCGGCCGCAATGTGGCGATCATCCTCGTTCTGGTCGGTTTGTCGCTGCTGTTTTACGCCATCACCATCGTGAAGATGGTGAAACCCTGACATGCCGCGGCGGTCCAGCAATCGTGTCACCGGACTCGCGGTCGCCGCGATCGTGGTTGGTATGGTCGGACTGTCGTTCGCGGCGATCCCCCTCTATCGCGCGTTCTGCGCCGCGACCGGGTACGGCGGCACGCCCAGGATCGGAGTCGCGGCCGCCCCGGGCGGTGACGGGAAAACCATCCGCGTGCGCTTCAACGCCGACACCAACCCCGGCCTGCCATGGCAATTCGCCCCCGACGTGACCGAGGTCACCGTTCCCCTCGGTGAGGACCATCTGGCCGCCTACCACGCCCACAACAAGGCCAACCGAGCGGTGACAGGGGTCGCGCTTTACAACGTGACACCCGAGAAGGCCGGCAAGTACTTCCACAAGACCGCCTGCTTCTGCTTCAACGAGCAGACGCTGGAGCCCGGACAGGACATGAGCTTCCCGCTCAGTTTCTGGGTGGATCCCGAAATCGCCCGCGACCCGAATACGGCGGATGTGCACGCCATCGTGCTGTCCTACACCTTCTACAAAGCGCTGGACGACGCCGCGAAGTCCGGCGCGCTCGCCAAGGCCGGGCCGCATGTTGGGCCGGGTCAGGCGACGAATTGACCACCGCGATTTTACCTTGCTCCCGCCCCTTGAACTGGCGCGGGAATTGGCGATGATGCGCCATCCGTGTCGGGGCGGTTTCCCCGGCGGAGTTGTAATGGATTCGGTATGAGCAGCGACGCACACGGTGCCACGGCGCCGGCAGGTCACGGCCTGAAACAACCTTATCACCTGGTCGAACCCAGCCATTGGCCGATCGTCGGTGCCCTCGGCGGATTCCTGACGGTATTCGGCATCGTCATCGCCTCGCACTACCATAACTACATGGTGTTGGTGGCCGGCGCGCTGGTGGTCATCGCGACCATGGCCGGCTGGTGGCGCGACGTGGTGAAGGAAAGCCGCACACCGGGCTTGCACAGCAAGGTTGTGCAACTCGGCCTCCGCTACGGCATGCTGCTGTTCATCTCGTCCGAGGTGATGTTCTTTGTCGGCTTCTTCTGGGCGTACTTCAACTTCCTGCTGTTCCCGGAAACCCAGGGCAACGGCCAGACGGTGTGGCCGCCGACCAACGTGTTCACCTTCGACCCGTTCCACCTGCCGCTGCTGAACACCATGATCCTGCTGCTGTCCGGCACCACGGTCACCTGGGCGCACCACGCGCTGCTGGAAGGCAACCGCCGCGACCTGCTGCGTGGGCTGGGGCTGACCGTTATTCTGGGTTTGTTGTTCACCACCTGCCAGGCGATCGAATATTCGCACGCGCCGTTCAAGTTCTTCGGCGGCGGCGTGTATTCCTCGGTCTTCTTCCTGGCAACCGGGTTCCACGGCTTCCACGTCATCGTCGGTACCACATTCCTGGCGGTCTGCTGGTTCCGCGCCAAGGCCAACCACTTCACGCCGGAGCGGCATTTCGGGTTCGAAGCCGCCGCTTGGTACTGGCACTTCGTCGACGTGGTGTGGCTGTTCCTGTTCGCTTGCATCTACTGGTACGGCGCCGGCCAAATCGCCGTCGAGTGAGGCAGCGTGACCGAACCCACGGTTTCACTGCCACAGGCTATCTTGAGTTGCCGCTGCCCGCGATGCGGGCGCGGCAATCTCTTTAAGGGGATCCTCGCCGTTCACGACCATTGCCCGGCCTGTGACCTGGACCTGCGGCAAAGCGATACCGGCGATGCCGGCGCGGTCCTGATCATCATTCTGCTTGGCGCCATCGTCGGCGGCCTCGCGATCTGGACCGAGTTCCGGTTCGACCCGCCTTGGTGGCTGCACGCGCTGATCTGGCCGGTCGTCACGGTTCCCGCCGCTATATTCCTGATGCGATTGGCCAAATCCGCGATGATCGGCATGCAGTACCGCCACCGCTCGACCGAGATGGGATTGTGATATCGGCGTCCCGCCGCCTGTTATGGCCGGCGGTCATGACCATCGTCATGCTGATCGTCCTGATCGGGCTGGGCACCTGGCAGGTACAAAGATTGCACTGGAAACAGGATGTTATCGCCCGCATCGCCCATGCCGAGGCAAATGCCCCGATCCCCCTGACCACCGATCCGTCGCCGTACACCAAGGTCGTGGCCGAGGGCCGGCTGCGCGGCGACCTGAATGTGCTGTACGGCGCCGAAGTGCGGGAAACCCCGAACGGGCCCAAAATGGGCGCGCATCTGCTCGTGCCGCTGGAGCGCGATGGGGCGCGGCCGTTATTGGTCGACCGCGGCTGGGTGCCGTTGGCGCCGAACAGGCCTCTCGATCTTCCTGCCGATCGCGTCAGCCTGACCGGCTTCGTGCATCCGCCCGAGGAGCCCGGCTGGTTCAGCGCCGCCGATAACGTGGCGGAGCGGCATTTTTACACGCTGAATCCGGCCGCGATCGCGGCGGCCTTGCGCCTGAAGGACGCCGAACCCTTCGTGCTGGTGGTCCTCGGTCCCAAGCCGGCGTCCCTGTGGCCGGAGCCGGCGCACCATCTGCCGCAGCCGCCGAACAACCATTTATCCTATGTGATCACCTGGTACGGATTAGCCGCCGCGCTGGTGGTCATTTTCCTGGTCTATGCTCGCAAAGGCACTCCGTATGCGTAACACCTCGTCCTACGACCGGCTGACCGACCGCTTCTCCCGCATCGCGACGATCGGGGAATGTGCGTCGATGCTGGGGTGGGACGCGGCGGCCATGATGCCGCGGGGCGGCGGGGCGGCGCGGGGTGACCAACTGGCGGTATTGGCGGGTCTGTCGCACGCGCAACTGACGGCGGCCGAAACCGGCGATGAACTGGCCGCGGCCGAAGCCGAGGGCACCGGCGGCGATCCCTGGCGCACCGCCAATCTTTCGCTCATGCGTCAGGCATATAAGCGCGCCACCGCTCTGCCAGCCGATCTGGTGGAGGCGCAGGCACGCGCCAATTCAGCCTCCGAGAAAGTATGGCGGGAGGCACGCAAAGCCTCCGACTTCGCCCAGGTCCGGCCTTTTTTGAACGAAGTCTTGCGCCTTGCGCGGCAAGCGGCGGACGCTCTGGCCCCGGCCCTGGGCCTCAGCCCGTACGACGCTCTGATGGACGGCAATCAGCGGGGTGTGCGCGCCGCCGATGTGGCATCGGTCTTCGCTGCTTACGAAACCTTCCTGGCTCGGGCTTTGCCGGAAGCGGAGGCACGCCAGTCCCGAGCGCCGGCCCCGGCTCGCCCGCAAGGCCCCTTTCCGACCGATGCGCAAGAGGCCCTCTGCCGACGGCTGTCCGAACGTTTGGGCCTCGACTTCGCCCATGCGCGGCTGGACCGCTCGGCGCACCCGTTTTCCGGCGGCACACCCACGGACGTGCGGATCACCACCCGCTATGTCGAGGCGGACTTCACCCAGGCCGTGCTCGCGGTGGTGCACGAGACCGGGCACGCGCTGTATGAGCGCGGCTTGCCAGCGGATTACGCCCGCCAGCCGGTGGGTGAGGCCGCCGGCATGGGCGTGCATGAAAGCCAGTCATTGATCGTGGAGATGCAGGCCTGCCGGTCGGACGCGTTCCTGTCATGGCTCGGCCCAGAACTCCTCGCGACGTTCGGCGGCGACCCGGCACCCTACCAGCCGGACAACCTTGGGCGCCTGTGGCGCCGGGTGGAACGCAGCTTCATTCGCGTCGACGCCGATGAGATGACTTACCCCGCACACGTCATCCTGCGCTTCCAGCTGGAGCAGGCGCTGATTTCGGGCGATCTGGCGGTGGCCGACCTGCCCGGCGCCTGGAACGACGGGTTGCACGCCCTGCTGGGCATCGTGCCGCCCGACGACGCAAGCGGGTGCTTGCAAGATATCCACTGGTACGACGGGGCGTTCGGCTATTTCCCCTGCTATACGCTGGGGGCCATGGCCGCGGCGCAGCTCATGAACGCCGCCCGTCGGGCCGTGCCCGATCTGGATACCGCGCTGGGCCAGGGGGATATGACACCGTTGCTGGGCTGGCTACGCGCGAATGTGCACGCGCTGGGCAATCGGCTGGGATTCAACGATCTGTTGCGTGCGGCCACGGGCAAGCCGTTGGATCCGGCGGATTTTCAGGCGCATCTCACGGAGCGGTATTTGGGGTAGGGAACCGCTCTACGCCCCCGGCCGTAACAGCAATAGATCTTTCGAATTATTCCGCGTCATCATCGCCAACGTAAAGGTGTCCGGCGTGGCGAGGACCGGTTCGTCCGCGCCGTATCGTTTCCGTTTGCCCGTCATCGGGTTTGTCCTTGTCATGCGAACCAAGCTTCGGCTTCTGTCCGATTTTTGGGGACCACCTCATAGAACACGGTTCAATCGACCGGCTTATAAGCCCACAGCAGGCCGTGGTCGCGAAGGTTGACGACCGGCCTGACTTCGTAACCCGCTGCGCGGAGTTTCTCCACGCACCACTGTTCGCCTTTGCCGTCGCCAGTCCGGTGCCATTCCAGTACGATCGCCCGCGCCTGCACGGCAGCAAAGCGTGTATCGATCAAAATGGGGAATTCCCCGCCTTCGATGTCGATTTTCAGAATGTCGATCGGATCGGCGAGAAGCGTGTCGAACACATCTTCAACCTCCACCGCAATAGTTCTGAATACAGAACTATGGAGCGCGGCATCGGGGGCAACGACCGACGACGACATGCCGGCATCAATCAATGCCATCTCACCGACCTCTCGCCCAACTGCTGCCTCATGCAGCTCTACCCTCGCCGTCGCATCGTTAAGGGCCAGGTTAGCCCGCAACCGTGCGATGTGCGCGGGGTGAGGTTCGAAAGCGATAACCCGAGCGTTGGGGTATGTTCGCAGCCAAAACAACACCGTCATGCCAACATTGGCGCCTAGATCGACGATGCGGCGAACGGCGGCAACGTTGTCACGTGGGGCTAGATTGTAGTCGCCGTTGGCAAACACCTCATACGCCGAACCGAAGTCGGATCGACCCAGGCGCGCCCTGCCACCCTGCCGGAAGGTCAGATCGACCTCCCCAACCCGTCCACGCAGCTTCCAGACCGCGTAGCTCGCCATGGACCGCAGCGTCAAAGCCTTTACGAAGTCGAGCATGAGACCGTTTGGCAAACATCGCCGGTCAGCAGGTGCGTCAGGCCAAGCTTCCGGCAAGCGTCGGTCAAGTCATTGTTCAGCGACAACTCCTTTGACAGGTCCCGCTTGAAGTGAACAGGGGACGCGCGCTTGTAATCCTTACGTCCGATCAATGTGAAATGCCCTTCGGCAATCTCTTTTTCCGGGATAGCGTGGACGACCCCGCCGTAGCGACGCTTCCAATAGCGGGTGCCGACGCCGCACTCCCAGTGCATCCTGCCGCGGATATGGCGTTCCGCCTCGGGCGATCGAGGGTGCTGTGCCATGTTCAACCACCAGCCGCAGCCGTGTTCGAACTGAGATCGGCTAGCCCCAACGGTGCTGCATCCCAGAACTTCCCAATAGCGCAATGTGTTCGGCTTCAGGCGCGCCAGCAACTTTTCCCGTGGCGCGACGGCGGACATTTCGCCGTCCCGCAGAGCGGCAAAGTCCCGCGCGAACCGGCGCATCTTTTCGGGCCGGATCAGGCAGTCGGCATGCCAGTACGCCATCCGCTCCTCGACATACAGAAACAGGAATTCGAGTGGGAAGTGCAACCACATTGTTGGCAAGCGCAGGCGTTCATTGAAGTCGATCAGGATCGCCCCGGGAATGAGCGGTGGCGGTCCGACGCGGGGATCGAAGCCTACGATCGGCGTCCAACCGACCTCCATGACCTGGCGTTGCTGAACAAGGGACCAATCCGAATCGACGTTCCAGCAGAGCCAGGGCAGCTGAACCCCACGAAAATGGTCCGCCCATCGCCGCGCTTCCGCCAAAATATCTTCAATCGGAATGCCGGTCCGGCGCCAACCATCCCAATCGCCGGTACCAAGGCGGTACGGTGCGTTCTCGGGATCGGTCCAGGCGTTGCGGGGCTCATCGGCGACCGGCCCGCTGCGCAGAAGATGCTCGATCATTTATCCAATCCCCCGCGTAGCATGGCTCGCAGCCTAACCCGACCGGCGTATTCTGTCGAGATCGTTAGATCGTTAGGTTAGGTCGTGTGCTAACACTGAACCCGCGACAGATGGGCACAGTTGGGTTAAGATAGTTGGCGTTGGCAGCGTCAGCAGGCGTGGCCGGATGGAAGGTACCGCATCATGCTCGATCTCACGGGAATCCTGGTCAGTTCCGTCATGATGCTGATCGTGATCTTTCGCGCGACCCAACTGGATAGCCGCACGCCATGGTTCGAAACGCCGCCCGATCCGAATGCCCCTTTGACCGGGTTGGACAAGGCGCGAGCCAATGCCGCGCGCCACATTCCGGCATGGCGGAAACAAAACCAGTGATCCCGAACCGCACCTGGTGGTTCGGAAAGCGTTGATACGCCATGCTGCGTAGCATCTGGCTGCTGTTTGTTTACATCGCCTTCTGCGGTCTCGGCGCCTCGGCGCCATTCATTTTCGCGCTCGGCTATATATGGGTGGACACATTCCGCCCTCAAGAAATCGCCTACATCATCCTGAATCAATTACCGGTCGCGATGATCATGGGCGCCGCGGCAGTCGGCAGCTATTTCGTGTTCGACCGAAGGGATCCGCCCCGCCTCACGCTGGCTGGCGCTATTCCGGCTTTGATGGCGGTCTGGTGCACCGTTACCATGATGTGGGCGGTCGCGCCCGAATCCGGCTGGACCAAGTGGGACTGGGCATTCAAAACGCTGGCATTTTCGGCATTCCTGCCGCTGGTTATTCGTTCTCGCGTGCAGATTGAGGCCATGGCTCAGGTTTATCTGTTCGCGCTGGCCGGCAACATCATCCCGTTCGGCGTGAAGACCATGATCAGCGGCGGGGGTTACGGGATGAACCTCGGCCTGATTGCGGGCAACGCAGGCCTCGCCGAAGGGAGTCAGCTTTCGACATTCTGTCTGATGGCAGTGCCAATCGCGTACTATCTGTCGAAACATGCGCAACTGATACCCATGAATATCGCCACCAAGGCCGCTTACCTGGGAATTATCGTTCTGGCCGTCGTCACCGCGCTCGGCACATTCGAGCGCAGCGCGCTCGTTGGGGTCGGGGTCCTTGGGATATACATGTTCATGCGCTCCCGCCGGAAAATAGTCTTCGGCATGGTTCTGGGAGTTGGAGTCACGGCACTGCTGTATACTTCGTCGGGCTTGTTTATGAAGCGCATGGAAACGATCGGGTCTTACCATGCCGACAGCTCGGCCTTAATCCGTCTGGCAGTCTGGCGCTGGACCTTGAGTTTTTCCTTTACGCATCCATTGGGTGGCGGGTTCAATTCCTATTTGACCAACGTCATCGAAGTGCCCGGAGACTCGATCAATCCGGAATCCATCATCCAAAACGGACGCGCCTTCCACAGCAGTTACTTCGAGATGTTGGGCGAGCAAGGCTGGCCAGGCTTGGCGATGTTTCTGACCGCTGCCCTCAGCACGATTATCGGTTTACGAAGATTGGCAAAGCGAACTCGCAATATACCGCATCTGGCATGGTGTGCGGACATGTCCGACGCGTTGCAGAGCGGCATCATGGTCTTCATGAGCGCGGGCGCATTCGTTGGGATCGCCTTTCAGCCGATTTTTTGGTATTTTATTGTGCTGTCCGTTAGCTTGCGCGAATATGTGCGACGGGTGAACGCGCTTAGCACGACCACCAAATCCACCGGCTGGAAAGGTGCGGTTCAGAGGGCCACCCCGTCTCCCGACTTGCCAGCACCCACCAGTTGGCAACAACGATAACGGTCACCGGGCCGAGGGCACGTCCCCCGACCCGCCGCCCCGACAATCAGCCCAGGTGTTTGGCGAAGAATTCGACCGTGCGCTGCTGTGCCAGATCGTAATCCGGCTTGCTGTAGCTGCCGCGCTCATCGCAACCGAAGCCATGCTGCGCGCCCATGTAAACGTGGGATTCGGCCTTCGGTTGCGCCGCGCGAATCGCATCCACGTCGGTCATCGGGATGGAACCGTCCTTCTCCCCGAAGTGCATCTGCACCGGGCAGCTCATGCTCTCGTCCTTCGTGCCGGCGATGCCGCCGCCGTACCAGCAGGATGCCGCGGCGAAGCTCTTGCCGCGGGTGGATCCCCACCAGGCAACGGTGCCACCGAAGCAGTAGCCGACGATGCCCAGCTTCTTGCCGGCCAGGTGCTTGGCGGCGGCTTCGACGTCGGCCATCACCTGCGCGTCTGTCAGCTTCATGCGGTAGTCACGGCCCTTGGCGATGTCGTCCGGGGTGTACCCCAGTTCTACGCCGCGTTCGGCGCGGTCGAACAGCGCCGGCGTCACGACGGCATAGCCCAGCGCGGCGAAGCGGTCGGCCATGTCGCGCATGTGGTGGTTGACGCCGAAGATCTCCTGGATCACGACGATGCCCCTGGTGGCGTTGGCGGGGCCGGCGACGTACGCCGAAAGCGTGTGGCCGTCGGCGGCCGTCAGATTGATGGTATTGCCCATGGTATCCTCCCAAAGTGTATTGCGGTGACGCGGGCGCATACATGCCGCGAAGCGCGCCATCGTCAACCCCGAGCGAACCCCGCGAAGGACGCCGCCAGAATTTCATAAATCGGCCGTTTGAAGTCGACTGCCAGAGCCGGCAGCTCCCGCAGTTCCGCCCAGCGCCAGGCATCGAATTCCGGGTGCGGGTCCAAATCCAGCCGGATATCGGCGTCCACCCCGGTGAACCGGAGCGCGAACCAGCGTTGCCGCTGCCCGCGCCAGCGCCCATGCAGCGCCTTGCCGATCAGGTCCGGCGGAAGGTCGTAGGTCAGCCATTCCGGGTGTTCGCCGATGATTTTGGCGCGGTCGGTGCCGATTTCCTCGGCCAACTCGCGCAGCACGGCCTCCCGCGGGTTTTCGTCCGCGTCGATGCCGCCCTGTGGCAATTGCCAGCCGCCGGCGGCACCCTCGGCGTTGGGGAAGTTGGCGCGGCGTGCGACGAACACCAGTCCCTTGTTGTTGAACAGGGCGGCTCCGACGTTGGGGCGATAGGGCAAATCGGTCATTTCGGCGCCTCCTGTTCGGTGGCAGGCGGCAGCATCAGCGCGGACACCGGCGCCAGCGCCAGTCCTCGATTGGCAAGGCCCGTGGTCCAGGCCGCGATCCGCTCGACGGTCACCGGACGTGGCGCGACAGCAAGTCCAAGCGCCGCGCCACGATCCCGCGCCATGCCCTCAAGCACCGCCAGACGGGCGTCGATATCCGCGGCGGTAGCGGGTTCATCAATGACGACGTCGACGGATTTGCTCCAGGCATGCGGCACCGGAGACGCCTGGCCGGGTGCCCCAACATACATCAACCCGCGCCGGCCGAGCTCCGCCAGGACCGGTTCGATCTGGTCCGGCATGTCGGCCAACCGTTCCCCCCGCAATGCGCCAAGAATGGAAGTCGCGCCGGCATAGCCTCGTAGCCGACTCAATGCCCAAAGCAGCCGCGGCTGATTCTCCCGTGGCGACAGGCTGGTCATCAGGGCATTCGGTCCGGGGTCGGCGATCGGAAATCGCATGGGCTCCATGGGAATGGACAGCAAATACTCGTGTCCCCTCAGCCTCGCCGACGACAGCAGCGGTTCTGGGTTCGCGGTGTAGGGGGAGACGGCAAAGCTCACCTGCGCGGGAAGGTCGGTCAGTGCCTTCTTGCTGTCGGCGAAGCTCAGGCCGATCCCCGCCAGCAGCAGGCCGACGCGGGGGCGGGTCGTGGTGGGGTCGAAGCCGGCGGCGTAGTACTGCATCGGCCTGCGCCCGTCCGCGGCGATACGCGGCACAACATTGGTGGGCGAACCGGGAGCCGGCTCAAGCAATGCTGGGTCCGGATCGTTGACGGGTCCTGGCAGACCCCGCCCTGGGCGCACGCTTTGCGCGCCGGCCGGCGGCGATGCCTGGTGGATGACCACCGGTTCAGGCACTGGCTCCCGCTTGACGGCGGCGTTTTCCGGCCGGCGTGCCGTCGGCAGAGGGCCGAGCACTTGCAGCGTCGCGCCGGTGGTGAATAACGCCAGCAGAATCAGGCCCCAAAAGCGCCGAAGGCCGCGCCACCCGTCGAAGAACGCCGCGACCCCACGCATGGCGGGTTCGGCCCGAGGTCAGTGCGCGGACGCGCTCTTTTGCGCGACCATCGCCTTGGCCAGAACCAGCCCCTGTTGCAGCTGGAAGTCGGTCTCCGATGGCTTCAGCGGATCGAATTTTGGGAAGCCTTCCGGGGGTTTCCTGGGAATCTCCGACACGATGGGCGGCAGGTCGGTGCGGGGTTCGACCTTGTCCGGCGCGGTGCCGCCCTGGTTGGTGATGGTGCGGTTCAGATCGGCCTCCCGGTCGCCGCCGAAGCTGCCCGGATCCTCCCGCGTTTCCGCGACCGTCACCTCCGGTTCGATGCCCAGGCCCTGGATGGAGCGGCCGGACGGCGTGTAGTACCGCGCGGTCGTGAGCCGCATGGCGCCGTTGCCGGGCAACGGGATGACGGTCTGGACGGAGCCTTTGCCGAAGCTGCGGGTGCCCAGCAGGATAGCCCGCCGGTGATCCTGCAATGCGCCGGCGACGATTTCTGAGGCCGAGGCCGAACCGCCATTGATCAGCACCACCAGCGGCAAGCTCCTGAGCAGATCGTCGCCCTTGGCGTTCCAGCGGTTGCTGTCCTCGGGATGGCGGGCGCGGGTGGAAACGATCTCCCCTTGGTCAATAAAGTCCGAGGACACGTTGACCGCCTGATCCAGCAGCCCGCCCGGGTTGTTCCGCAGGTCCAGGATCAGCCCCTTAAGCTTGCCATCCGATTTCGCCCGCAGTGACTTGATGGCGTCGCGCAGGCCTGAGTCGGCCTGTTCGGTGAACTGCGACAGCCGGATATAGCCGATGTTATCCGCCTCCATCCGGGACTTGATGACCTGGATGTGGATGGTCTCGCGGATCAGCGGCACTTCCAGCGGCTTGTCGACGCCCTGACGCTTGATGGTCAGGACGATCTTGGCGTTGGGCGGGCCACGCATCTTCTCCACGGCGTCGTTCAGCGACAGGCCCTGCACGGTCTTGCCGTCCAGCGCGGTGATGATGTCGCCCGGCTTGATACCCGCTCGGAATGCCGGGGTATCGTCGATTGGGGAAACGACCTTGATGAAGCCGTTGTCCTGCGTGACTTCGATGCCAAGGCCGCCGAACTCGCCCTTGGTCTGGATCTGCATGTCCTTGTACGCTTTCGCGTTCATGTAGGAGCTATGCGCGTCCAGGCCGGTTAGCATACCGTTGATGCCATTTTCGATCAGCTCCCGGTCGTTCGGGGCTTGGACATAGTCGGCGCGGACGCGCTCCACCACGTCCCCGAATTCCTTCAAGAGCTGGTACATCTGCGCATTGCCGGCCTTCTGAGCCAAGGCGTGACCGAGCATCCCGGTCGCGGGGGCGACGGCGATGCCGGCAAGGAAAGCCGTACCAAGCATCAAGGCGGTGCGAAGGCGCCGCTGGCGCAAATCCATGTTTGTATCCCTCTAGCCGCAACCCCTTGGGGTAGCACACGCAACCGCCCACGAGGGCCGATAACTTATACACTATGAACGCCAGGCTGGCGCCAGCGTCCAGTATTCTTTTGGTAAGGATTGCGGCACCCTACCCCTTCGCCCGCAACCATGGCGCCGGGTCGACCGGCTGACCGTCGTGGCGGAGTTCGATGTATAGCGCTGGCCGCCGGCCGGTGCCGCCCGGTTCCCAGTTGGGCATGGTGCCGACTGGTTCCCCCGCTTGAACCGGCTGCCCGACTTTGGCGTCCAACTTCTCCAGGCCGGACAAAACCGCGTGATATCCGCCGCCGCAGTCGATGATGATCAACTGGCCATAGGTGCGGAATTTGTCGGCGAAGGCGATCCGGCCGCCGCAGGGGGCAACGACGCGGGCATTTGGCGGCGCTTGATAGGACAGGCCCGTGGCGGGGCCGGCGTCGGTCGGGTCTCCGTAGGCGCGGATCATTTTGCCGGCCACAGGGGCCGCCAACTGGCCTTTGACGCCGCCGGCCTGGCTCAGGCTGCCGGGTGGGCGGGCCAAAGCGGCCTCCCGCATGTGGGCGGCATCGGATTCCGCGGCGTGTTTCTGTCGTTCGGCGCGCAGGGCTTCCTCATGCGCCCGGGCCTCTTCCGCCTTGCGTCCGGCTTCCAGCGCCGCCAGCGCGGCGCGTAGGGTGTCGGCCCTTGCTGCCTCGGCGGCGGCGCGTTTGGCAGCGGTATCGCCCGCGGATTCGGCCTGACGGCGGCGTTCCTGGGCATCGCCGATCATTCGGTCCAGTTCGGCGGCACGTTCAGCCTGCGCTGCGAGGGCGGCGGCAAGTTTGGGGGTTTCGGCGGCGATCGCCGCACTGGCGGCATCCAAGGCGGTCTGATCCTGACGCAGTGCCTCGGCTTCGGTTTCCAACTGCCGCGTCAACCCTTGCAGCACCAGTACGCCGCGCAATCGATCCTCGGGTGAGGCTGGCACGGCCAACAGCGTTTCCGCTGGATAAAGGGACAGGCGCTCGATCAGCGGCAGCAAAGGCAGCATCGTTTCCGCCCGCTTCGCCAAGCGGGTCTCGGCGTCGCGCCTTCGGGCGGAGAGTTCATCCATGCGGGCCGCGGCGTCGGACGTAGCGGCTTCGGTGGTGCGCAAGACCTCGGCGGCGCCGATGCGTTCCTGCGTCAGGCGCTGTTCCTCCGCCGTGGCCTTACCCGCTTGGGCAGCGGCATCCTTCTGCGCCGCGAGTTCCGCTGCTCGGGCGCGCTCCGCCGCACGTACATCGCGGGAGGTCGCGGAGGAGTTGGGCGCGGGTTCCGCGTGCGTGCCGACGGCAGCCAGTAAAGCCGGCAGAAGCAGCGCGAGCAGGCTACTCCGCGGCGCGCGCCGCATCGTGCCGCGCAATGGATTGGCCGGTCATTTCCCTGGGTTGCCGCAATCCCATGAGCGACAGCAGCGTCGGAGCGATATCGGCCAGCCGCCCGTGATGGATCGAGGCTACCCCGCCGCCCATCAACAACACCGGCACCGGGTTGGTGGTGTGGGAGGTATGGGGACCGCCGGTTTCCGGGTCCTTCATCATCTCGCAATTGCCGTGATCGGCGGTCACCAGCATGGCGCCGCCCTGGGCCTTGATCGCGGCGGCGATGCGTCCGAGGCAGGTGTCCACCGTCTCCACAGCCTTGATCGCGGCCGGCAGGCTGCCGGTGTGGCCGACCATGTCGGGGTTGGCGAAGTTCAGCACGATCAGATCGTATTTTTTTCCGTCGATCGCCTCGACGGCGCGGTCTGTCAGTTCCGCCGCGGACATCTCCGGCTGCAGATCGTAGGTGGCGACCTTGGGGGACGGCACCATGATGCGGTCTTCACCCGTGTAGGGCGTCTCCCGTCCGCCGTTCAGAAAGTACGTGACGTGAGCGAACTTCTCCGTCTCCGCCATGCGGAGCTGGGTGCGGCCGTCATCGGCGACCACCTGGCCGAGCACGTTGTCCAGTTCCTCCGGCGGGAACAACACACCGAGGAACGGGGCGAGCGCGTCGGAGTAGCGGGTCATGCCCGCGGCGGCGGAGAATTTTAACACGCGCGCGCGGGGGAAGCCGTCGAACGCGGGATCGAGGAAGGCCGCCAGGATTTCTCTGATGCGGTCCGCCCGGAAGTTAAAGGACAGGATAGCGTCCCCATCCTTCATACCTTGGTAGTCGCCGACGACCGACGCCGGCACGAACTCGTCGAATTTGCCGTCGGCGTAGGCGGCAGCGATGACCGCTTGCGGGTTAGCGAAACGGGGCCCATGGCCCTCAGCCATCGCGGCGTAGGCCGTACTGACACGGTCCCATCTTTTGTCGCGGTCAAGCGCAAAATAGCGGCCGGTGATGGTGGCGATGGGCACATCCGCCGGCAGCGCGGCGCGCAGCCGGGTCAGGTCCTCGCCCGCCGATTGCGGTGGCGTATCGCGGCCGTCGGTGAAAGCGTGAACAGCGACGGGAACGCCGGCCTCGCGCAGGAAATGCGCCAGTGCGGCGGCGTGGTCCTGGTGCGAATGCACGCCGCCGGGGGACGCCAAACCCATCAAGTGGCACGTGCCGCCGGACGCGCGAAGACGTGCGACCAGATCGGTGAATGCCGGGGCTTTCGCGATGGAGCCGTCCGCGACCGCGTCGCCGATTCGCACCAGTTCCTGTTTCACCACCCGGCCGGCACCGATGTTGAGGTGCCCGACCTCGGAGTTGCCCATTTGGCCGGACGGCAGCCCGACATCGCGGCCCGACGTATCCAGCAGCGCATGCGGGGACGATGCCCACAGGTTGGAGAAATTGGGGGTCTTGGCGAGGTGCACGGCGTTATCGGCAGTCTCTTCCCGCCAGCCGAACCCATCCAGGATGACCAGCATCACAGGCCGGGTCGTCTGTACCGCCATCGTCGCCGTTCTCCTGCCAACAGATATCCCGGGCACGACGTAGCGCCCGGGATCGCCCGTTACAAGGTTACTTGCCGCCGATTGCGACGAGACCGGCATGTGCGGTCGCGGCGAGCGCCGCCAGTACGAGACGGGGGGGGCGGCATGATCTGATCTCTCCCTGGATTATCGGTATTTGTTTGACGCCACACTGGGCGTTCCATTCGGTAGAACGAGCATGCGCGCCGGGCAAGTGTCCACACCGGATTGCCCCTGGATTGCGGGCACGTGTCCCCAGCGGTAGCTTGGCCCATCGCTCAGGAGGGAGATCCCGTCATGCTCAAGCTTGGATACAAGGCGTCCGCCGAACAGTTCGCGCCGAAACCGCTGTTGGACTTCTCCGTCCTGGCCGAGCAGTGCGGGTTCGATTCGGTGTTTATTAGCGACCATTTCCAGCCATGGAAGCATACGGATGGGCACGCACCCTCGGCGCTTGCGTGGATGGGCGCGCTGGGCGCCAGCACGTCGAAGATCGTGATGGGCACCAGCGTCCTAACCCCGACCTTCCGCTATCATCCCTCGATCGTGGCGCAGGTGTTCGGGACACTGGGCTCAATGTTCCCCGGCCGCGTGGTGCTGGGCGTCGGCACCGGGGAAGGCCTGAATGAAGTCCCCGCCATGGGCATCAAATGGCCGGAAACGAAGGAACGCTTCGCTCGGTTGCGCGAGGCGCTGACTCTGATCCGCAAGCTCTGGACCGAGGATCGCGTGAGCTTCGAGGGCGAGTTCTACCGCACCGAAAGCGCCACCATCTACGACAAGCCCGCGAACCCCGTTCCCATCTACGTCGCCGGCGCCGGCCCGCAGGTCGCGAAATACGCGGGGCGCATGTGCGAAGGCTTTATCTGCACGTCCGGGAAGGCATGGAAGCTCTACACCGAGACCCTGCTGCCGAACGTCGAAGAAGGCATGAAGCTCGCGAGCAAGCCGAAGCCCAACTACGACCGGATGATCGAGATGAAGGTCTCGTTCGACGCCGACAAGGACCGCGCCTTGCATGACACCCGCCACTGGGCGGCGCTGGCCCTGACCCCGGAAGAAAAAATGTCGGTGGAGGACCCGGTCGAGATGGAGCGCCTGGCGGATGCCCTGCCGGTGGAACGGGCCGCCAGCCGCTGGATCGTGTCCAATGACCCCGACGAGCATATCGAGAAGATCAAACCCTACATCGAGATGGGCTTCCGCCACTTGGTCTTCCATGCCCCCGGCCCGGATCAGGCCCGCTTCCTGAAGCTGTACGGGGAGCAAGTGCTGCCCAAGCTGCGCGCTCGGTTCGATTGAGTACAACCGTCATGGCCGGGCCTGACCCGGCCATCTCAGGCCAATGAGGCACCAGTGAACACCGTGCGATTTCAACGCCACGTACCGCGGGAGGTGGTCGGGTCAAGCCCGACCATGACGGTATGGGGTAGCCGGCGTGTAGCCGGATGACCTCCCGCCTCGAACTCTTCGCCATCCCGAGCTTCCCCATGGTTCGGGAGGGGGACGACCTGCCGGCGTTGATCGCCGACGGCCTGGGCCGCGCCGGTCTGACGCTGCACGACCGCGATGTGGTCGTGCTGGCGCAGAAGATCGTGTCGAAGGCCGAGGGGCGTGGCGTCGATCTCGCGTCCGTCGTGCCTTCGGCGGATGCGGAAAAGCTGGCCGCCGAGGTCGGCAAGGACCCGCGCATCGTGCAGGTGGTGCTGTCGGATTCCGTGAAGGTGGTGCGGAGCCGACCCAATCTGATGATCATGCAGCACCGGCTGGGTTTCGTGATGGCCAATGCCGGTGTGGATCAGTCCAATGTCGCGCCGGCCGACGGGGTGCACCGCGCGCTGCTGCTGCCGCTGGACCCGGACGGGTCGGCGGAGGCGATCCGGGCATCTTTGGCCGATCGGTTCGGCGTTAAGCTTGGCGTCGTGATCAGCGATAGTTTCGGCCGTCCCTGGCGCCGTGGCACAGCGGGGGTCGCCATTGGCTGCGCTGGGTTGCCGTCCTTCATCGATCTCCGCGGCCAGCCCGATTTGTTCGGCCGCATCCTGGAAGTCAGCATCATCGGCTTCGCGGACGAGATCGCCGCCGCGGCCTCCCTGCTGCAAGGCCAGGCAGCCGAGGGGCAGCCGGTCGTCGTCATCCGCGGCCTGACCTGGACCGCGCCCGAGGCGCCGGTGTCGGACCTGGTACGCCCGCCCGAGGAGGATCTGTTCCAGTGATCATCGCGCTATCCGGCGGGGTCGGCGGCGCCAAGCTGGCCCTCGGCCTGTCCCGGATCCTGCCGCCTGAGGAGTTGATGGTCGTCGTCAACACCGGCGACGATTTCGAGCATCTGGGCCTGTCGATCTCCCCCGATATCGACACCGTGACCTATACGCTATCCGGGTTGGCCAATCGGGAGGTCGGCTGGGGCCGGCACGACGAGACCTGGTCGTTCATGGAAACCATGGAGAGCCTGGGCGGCGAAACCTGGTTCCGCCTCGGCGACCGCGACGTGGCGCTGCATGTGGTGCGGACGCGGCGGCTGCGGGCTGGGGAGAGTTTGTCGGAAGTCACCGCCGATCTGTGCCGACGCCTAGGCATCGGGCCTCGGGTCGTCCCCATGACCGACGACCGCGTGCGGACCCGGCTGCTGACCGAGCATGGCTGGCTGGATTTCCAGGATTATTTTGTCCATCGCCGCTGCGAGCCGGTGGTTCGCGCGTTGGCTTTCGAGGGCGCGGCGGAAGCGACGCCGCACCCGGCGTTCATGGCGGCTTTGGCCGACCCGGCGTTGCAGGCGGTGGTGATCTGCCCGTCCAACCCCTTCATCAGCGTCGAACCGATCCTGGCCATCCCGGGCGTGCGGGAGGCACTGGTTGCCTGCAAAGCACCGGTGATCGCCGTGTCTCCCATTATCGCTGGACGGGCCGTGAAAGGACCGACGGCCAAGATGATGACCGAGCTAGGGTTGGATCCGTCGGCCGGTTCGGTGGCGCACCGTTATGCCGACCTGCTGGACGGCTACGTGATCGATCACGCCGACATGGCGGAGGTCGTGTCGATCGACGCCCGCGTCACCCTGGCGCAAACCATGATGACGACCATCGAGGACCGGGAGGCGCTGGCCCGCACCGTGCTGGATGCCGCCGCCGTGCTGCGGCGCCGCAAGTGACTCAGGTTTACGCCTGCGTGCCGGTGAAGGCGTTCACCGGGGCGAAGCAGCGCCTGTCGGTTTTTCTCACGCCCGCGCAACGGGAAGTCCTGGCCGCGACCATGCTGGAGGACGTGCTGGCGGCCTTGGCCGGCGCCACGCGCTTGGCGGGGATCTTGGTGAACACCGTGGACTCGCGGGCTGCGGCTTTGGCTGTACGGTATGGCGCTCGCGTGGTGACCGAGGGTGCATTGGATGGCCACACCGGTGCGGTCATGGGCATGGCTCGCGTGTTGGCAGCCGAGGGTGCCGGTGCGCTGCTGACCATGCCTGGCGATATCCCGCGCGTGACCTCGGCCGAGGTCGATGCGGTGGTGTCATCCTGCCTGGACGCCCCGTCGTTCACCATCGTGCCGGCGCACGACGAGCTCGGTTCGAATGCCGTGCTATGCAACCCGGCGTTCGCGGTCCCGTTGCGCTTCGGAGACGACAGCTACTTCCCGCATCTGGCGGCGGCGCGGCGGTCGGGGATCGAACCGACCGTCGTGCGGCTGCCGGGGATTGGGCTGGACATCGACCATCCCGTCGATCTGCGCGCGTTCCTGCGGGCGCCGCGTAAGCCGACGCGGACCTTGGCGCTGCTGGACGCGTTTGGGCTGTAGGCTTTATTTCACGTCCACCAACTCAATCCGCAGCCGTTTCCCCAGCACCTCGGCGGCACGATAGAGCGTGTGCAGCGCCACGCTGGTATTGGTGGGGTCGAGCAGCCGGTTCACCTGCGTCCGGCTGGTTTGCATCGCCGCCGCCATCGCCGATTTGGTCAGGCCGAGGGTCTTCATCGCCTCGGCCACCTGCCAGGCGATCACTTCCTTGACCGCGGCCTCGTCGACGCTGGCAAGAATACCTTCGTCTTCGAGGAAGCTTTCGAAGCTGGAGCCGATGGGGGAGATGTCGTCGGGGTCGTTCATGTCCGTTGCCTTAATAGAGTGGTGCTTAACCGGCGTTCCAGGTCGGCTTTGCGATCCCGAGCGAGGGTGAGATCGGTGGTTGGCGCCACGCGGGATTTTTTGATGAACCCGTGCAGCAGAATCATCTTCTCCCGCACGAAGCAGAAGAAAATCCGGGCGATACGGTTTTCCAGGTGGGTACGAATTTCCCACAACCCGTCCCCGATTGGCGCACATGTCGGCATTCCCAACGGCCATCCGTATTCGACCTTCCGCACATCCTTGCCGATCACCTGCCGTTCCGCAGGTGTCAGTGTCTTCAGCCACTCCCGCACCGGCTCCCGGCCCAGTTCGGTCTGATAGAAATCGGCGATAACCAGTCGCTGGGGGCGGGTGAGCAGGTGAAGCATGATTTGTGTACCATTTTAGGTTCGGTGATGCAAGCGGGAAATGCGACTGTGAACCCAAAAAGGTTAACGGACCGTAAACTCGGGGACGATTTTCTGCGGGGACAGGCGGCAACGGGCGAACTCACACCCCGGTATGTCCAACGGAGATGGTGGACGCTGCTTATCGGTGACCGCGCGGTTGGTAGGCGGGCAAGAAAGGTTCCTCGCGAAGGGCGCCAAGCACTGCGCAAGATGATCTACCGCTCATTTGACACACCACCGTAGGCCGTCGAGCGCTGGACTGATGAGCGGCCGCTGACGCGGATCAGGCCCTCCGTCGCCTCGGGCGGGAATTCCGGGCAATGCTGAGCCCCCGCCTGGCAGATCGGTCAGGCGCCGCGGGGTAGTGCCTCATGATCAATGTGTATGCGACGCCCTCAAGCCGATGAGAGCGATCCTGACGAATACGACGCGCTAGACCAGCTTCATCAGCTTCATTGCCGCCAAGCCATTCGGCCCGTACGGATTCCCAAGACTTTCGCACATTTCGAAATGGTTATAACTCGGCGCTTCGATGAGTTCGACCGGCTTGCCGACGGCCCTGACCGCGGCGGCGAAATCGCGGCTTTGCCGCTGGAATTCGGGCGTTTCAAATGTTCCGTAGACGACGGTAATCGGTGCGCGCAGCTTGTCGAGATGCCGGATCGAACTCAGAGACTGTTCCATATCATCATCGAACTTAATGTAGGCGCTGCGGCTGCTGGACAGCCGAGCCGGCTTCAGGTCATAAATCCCGCTCATCAAAAGTCCACCGGTGACCATATCCGCCGGCAGACCGAAATCCTTTTCCCAGTCGGTGACGAGTGCGACGCCGCACAGGTGACCGCCCGACGAATGTCCGCCGACATAGAAGCGTTTGTTGTTTCCCCCGAAACTATCTGCGTTCTTGTAGACCCATGCAATCGCGCGTCGTACCTGATCCGCCATCGGCCGGAGGTCGCCGTTCGCGGCATCGGCCTGAATAAAATCGGGCACGATGTAGTTGACGCCCGCGTTGACGAAGAGGTCCGCCGGGAAGCCGTAATCCTTGGCGGCTGTGAGAAGCCAGCGGCCGCCATGAATGAACACGAAAATCGGTGCGTTCGGCGTTTTGGCAGGGTAGAGATCGAGCTGCTCGACCGTCGTAGGCCCATAGGCCATGCGTTTCGGTGCACCAAGACGGTCCCGCGTGGTGTTGCTGCTCGTGGTGAAGCGCTTCTGAATTTGATTGATCATCGGCGCATAAGCGGATTGGTCGTAAGAAGCATCGAGCTCGACCTGATCCAAATCCAGCCAGACTTTCGGTCCCTTTTCGTGTGCCACCGGACCAACAGTACATCCGGCACCCAGTGCTGGCGTCGCGACGGTCGCGGCCGCGGCGCCCAACATCGTTCGACGAGAGATCTGATTCCGATTTCCGATGCGTTCTAACATCGTGATTTTTCATCCTTTTTAAAAATCGTTGTGCGGCATGCTGGACGTCGCAGCGGTTTGCGTCAACCGCGGCTACGGTTCGTAGATCGCATTCTGCACTGACCCGCACACCGGGTGCAGGCCATCCGGTGTGCGGGTCAGATCGGCTGCTGGCGCCGGATAACGACAGGTTGCGGCTCAACCGCGTATAAAATTCGCTACTCCCCCACCAACACCTTCCGGGGCGGCGTCTGCACCACCGGCGTTAACTCCGGCGCGTTGAACGATACAACTTGCCGCTCATTCGACACGCCACCGTAAGCGGTCGAGCGCTGCAGCGGCTGCCGTCCGATGCCGTGGATGAGGCCTTCCATCGCCTCGGGCGGGAATTCCTGCCCGTGTTGAGTCCCGGCGGCGCGGCTGATGCTCTCATTCATCAGCGTGCCGCCCATGTCGTTGGCGCCGGCGTTCAGGCACAACGCCGCGCCCTCCGGTCCCATTTTCACCCAGGACGTCTGGATATTGGTGATCAGCGGATGTAGCGTCAGGCGTGCGATGGCGTGCATCAGAACCGCCTCCCGCGTGGTCGGGCCTTTGCGGGCCATGCCACGCAAGTACATCGGCGCTTCCATGTGCACGAAGGGCAGTGGCACGAATTCGGTGAAGCCGCCGGTCTCGGCTTGCAGGTCGCGCAGCACCAGGAGATGGCGGGCCCAATTGAGCGGACCTTCGACATGGCCATACATGATGGTGGATGTGGTGCGCAGACCCAATGAGTGCGCCGCGCGCGCCACGTCTACCCATTGTTGCGCGTTGATTTTATCCGGGCAAATGATGGCGCGGATTTCGTCGTCCAGAATTTCCGCCGCGGTGCCCGGCAACGTTCCGAGCCCCGCATCCTTCAGCCGCGACAGAAATTCCACAAGCGAGAGGCCCAGCGTCGCTGCGCCCTGCGTCACTTCCAGCGGGGAGAAAGCGTGAATGTGCATATCCGGCACGGCGGCTTTAATCGCCTTGCAGATGCCGATGTAGGTCTCGCCGGTGTAATCGGGGTGGATGCCGCCTTGCAGGCAGACCTCGGTGGCGCCGCGGTCCCAGGCTTCTTCGGAACGGCGAACGATCTCGCTCCATTCCAGATCGTAGGGCGTGCCGCGCAGGGCCTCGTGGGTTTTGCCCTTGGAGAACGCGCAGAACTTGCATTTGTAGTAGCAGATGTTGGTGTAGTTGATATTGCGGTTCACGACGTAGCGCACCACGTCGCCGCTGACAGCCTGTCGCAACTCATCGGCCGCCGTGATCACCCGCTCGTAATCGGCGTCGCGGGCGGCGAACAGGCGCACAATTTCGGCTTCGTTCAGCCGCTTGCCTTGCATGGCCTTGGCGATGGCGCCTTCGACCGCCGGGTCGACGCTGTCGAGTCGCACCGTCCGGGGTTTCGGGGCAAACGTCAAACCTGGTGCCCAGTCGTCGTCGCGCGCCCAGCCCTCGGAATCCGCGTGTTGCAGGATCCGCGTTGCGATCTTGGGATGCGCCCAGCGGGCCACATCGAAAGCGTAGGAAGGATAAACCGGCAACCGAGCGACCAGGATTTTGTCCATCTCGGCGGTACGGTCGGCCAAAGCCTCTAACTCCGGCCAAGGGGCTTCAGGGTTCACATGATCCGGGGTGACGGGCGATACGCCGCCCCAATCGTCGATGCCGGCGCCGATCAACTTTTGGTAAACACCCGGAGACAGGTTGGGTGGCGCCTGCACATGCACATCCGTCGGCAGGATCAGGCGCGCGGCGGCGATGGTCCACAGCAGGTCGTCCAGCCCGGGCTCATCCGCGCCCGCCAGTTTGGTGTCTTCCTTCGCCCGGAAATTCTGGACAATGACTTCCTGGATATGCTCGTGCGCCGTGTGCAGGTCGCGGATGGCGAACAGGGCGTCCAGGCGCTCGTCGACCGTTTCGCCGATGCCGATCAGGATGCCGGTGGTGAAGGGCACCGCCAGTTCGCCCGCCAGCCGCAGGGTTTCCAGCCGCACAGCCGGCTTCTTGTCGGGGGAGCCGAAATGCACACCGCCGGGTTCGCACAGCCGCTCTGAGGTGGATTCCAGCATCACGCCCTGGCTGGCAGACACCTCCCGTAACGACGCGATTTCCTCCCGCGTCATCACACCGGGGTTCACGTGCGGCAGCAGAGTCGTTTCCTTCAGCACCAGCGCGCACATTTCGCGCAGGTACGAAATGGTCGTTTCATGCCCCAATGCGGCCAAAGCCTCGCGCGCCGCGCGGTGCCGCAGTTCGGGTTTGTCGCCCAGTGTGAACAACGCCTCGGTGCAGCCGGCGGCCTGGCCGGCGCGGGCGATCGCCAGCACCTCGCCGCCCGTGAGGTACGCGGCGTGGCCGTCGCGCGGGTGTTCGGCGAAGGTGCAATAGTGGCACACGTCGCGGCACAGCTTCGTCAGCGGAATGAAAACCTTGCGGGAATAAGAAATTAACCGCCCATAAGTCTCGTCGCGCCTGGCCGCCGCCGCCGCCATCAGCTCGGGCAGAGGGGTGGCGTGGAGCCAGGTCCGCAGGTCAGTGTCTGTCATGGTGCCTTCCGTATCACGTCTTCGGCGAACCGCTCGGTCAGTTCCATCGTTTGCTCGATCGTCGGGCGCTGTAGGTAGAAAATGAGGTTCCGGACGCCGATCGCCTGTAAGGCCGCGACGTCCTCCAGCATATCGTCCCCGCTGCCGCTGAACATCTGCCGCTTACCGTCAGGACCGGTACGGGCCTTCCAGCTTGGTGGCATGAACCAGACATAGGCGATGTCGATGGTGCTGGGGTCGCGCCCCGCTTTTTCGACCGCGCGATGCATGCGGCCGATCCCGGCCTGCAACAGCGCCGGGGTGTTCAACAGCACCTGGTGGTTGTTCGACACCGGGTACCAGCCGTCGCCCAACTCGGCCACCCGGCGCAGGGAACGTGGGCTTTCGCCGCCAACCCAGATGGGCGGATGCGGCTTGGAGACGGGCTTGGGCTCGAACACCACATTGGTGAATGACGCGTATTTGCCGGCCATCTCCGGCCGATCCTGCGTCCACAGCGTTTTCCAGGCGCGGATATATTCGTCCGTGACCGCGCCGCGTTCCTCGAAGGGCGGCGTTCCGAGGGCCGCGAATTCCTCGGGCATCCAGCCGGCGCCGACGCCCGCGATGACCCGGCCATCGGACAGTACGTCGGCGGTGGAAAACAGTTTGGCGGTCAGCACCGGTTGGCGGTGCGGCACCACGATGACCGAGGTCAGCAACTTGATCCGCTGCGTGCAACCGGCCAGGAACGCCAGCACCGCGAGCGTGTCCATGCATTCGCCGGTTGGAGCACCCGGCCACACCCCGTCGGCGGTGTAGGGATACCGCACGCCCGTGGTCACCGGCGCGATCACGTGATCGGCCACGCCCAGAATGTCGTAGCCCAGGGCCTCGGCGCGCGTGCCCAGCGTCATGATGTTGGCGCGCGTCGTCATGCAGCCGCGTGGCCCAATATGGATGCCGAACTCCACCCGCTTTTTCCTCCATGTTGCCATTGGCGGTCGCATCGTGTGCTATCGAGGCCGACAGCGCAAACACACGCGGGAGGAATTTATCATGCAGATCGGTTGCAGCGCACCCAGCAGCGGCCCCTTGATCGGGCCCGACAGCCTCGTCCGCATCGCCACGGAAGCGGAGATGCTGGGCTTCGACTATGTCACGGTCAGCGATCACGTCATGATCCCGACCTCGATAGCCTCCAGATATCCCTATTCCGATTCGGGCGAGTTCCCCTCCGGCGCCGCCGCCGCCCGGCTGGAGCAACTGACCGCAGCCACCTTCATCGCCGCCGTCACATCGAAACTGCGGATCGTGACCTCCGTTATGGTCGTGCCGCACCGTCCGGCCGTGCTGACCGCGAAAATCCTGGCGACGCTCGACTTTCTATCGAAGGGACGCATCACCCTGGGCATCGGGGCCGGCTGGTGCGAGGAGGAGTTCATCGCCATCGGCGCGCCCCCCTTCGCCGAACGCGGCGTGGTGACGGACGAGTGGATGATGGTCTGCAAGGAGTTATGGACCGCCGACGAGCCCAAATTCGACGGCAAATACGTCCAGTTCAAGGACGTGCTGTTCCCGCCCAAGCCGGTGCAGCAGCCGATCCCCATCTGGGTCGGCGGCGAGAGCGGCCCGGCCATGCGCCGCACCGCCAGGTATGGGGACGCCTGGTATCCCATCGGCACCAACCCGCAATTCCCGATGGACACGCTGAACCGCTTCAAGGTCGGCGCGGCGAAGTTGGCGGCCATGACGGAAAAAGCCGGCCGCGACCCCAAAGCGGTTGGGTTGGCCTATCGCGTGTCATCCAACCCCGAAGCACAGCCGAAGGGCACCGTCGATGGCGAACGCAAGCTGTTTACCGGAAGCGCTGCGGATTTTGTCGGTGATATCAAGGCACTGCGGGACGTGGGCGTGACCGCGTTCGACTTCGGCCTGTTCGGCCCCAGCCTGGATGCGACCGTGGACAATATGCGGAGATTCCGGGATGAGGTTATCGCGAAGGTGCGTTAACCGCTGTTGCCTCCCTCGGCTAGCGGTGAGTATAACTACACATGGATAGCCGAACGGTCATCCGAGCGTTGGAAGCGGCTGGGTGGCGGCAGGTGCGGATCACCGGCAGCCACACCATTTCCGCCACTCGGATCGTCCCGGCACCACCACGGTTTCCCATCCCGTCAAGGATATTCCTCCGGGCACCCTGCGGAGCATCGAGCGGCAGTCGGGTGTCGTATTGCGCAAGGATTGAGAATGGCACGCTACTACCCCGCCATTATCGAGCATGCCGCCGACGGGTACGGGGTCTTTTTCCCGGACCTGCCCGGCTGTACCAGCGCGGGAGCGACGATTCAGGAAGCCGCGTTGAATGCCGAAGAGGCGTTGCAGGCGCACATCGACCTGTCGATCGAGCATGGAGATGTGCTGCCCGACCCATCAGCCTTGGATGCGATCCCACATGATCCGGCTGTGAACGAGGCCGCCCGCGTGCTTATTCGTGCCGAACTGCCGGGAAAGGCCGTTCGTGTGAACATCACGCTACCCGAGGATTTGCTGGCCGCGGTGGACCGGTATGCCACGCGCACCGGATATTCCCGATCGGGGTTGCTCGCTCAGGCGGTGCGGGAGCGGATGCGGCGAGATCGCGAGGCAGCGTAGTGGCGTCACAATCAGAGGGGCCAATGCTAGTACTAGTGTCAACTCTTGGGATGTTTATCAACTTTGTCGGCTGGTTCGTGAGCGACGCTTGGCTAGCGCTCCTCGGCCAGTGGATTGTAATTGGCATTGGGATTGCTGCCGCTTACGTTGGCATCGAATTGGCGCGGACGGCGCAACTGCGTATGCTCGCAGGTCCGCCGGGTGATTGATATCCAATCCCCGTCAACCGCATGATCGTTGGCTCAATCCCTTGGCCTCGTCACGCGCGCCGCCCATGGGTGGGGCATGCCCCACCCATGGGCAGAACAGACCGGTCAATTGATGTGCTACCTAAACCGGTCATTTTCATTTGCTAGCGACAGCCGTGGATTTGCCGGGCCATCCCCGATTGGTTATGCCTGGGCGACCCTAGGGAGGATCGACCATGCAGATCGGTTTCAACGCGCCCACCTCCGGTCCGCTGATCGAGCCGGATTCGCTGTCTCGGATCGTCGTCGAGGGCGAAAACCTCGGCTTTGACTATGTCACCATCAGCGATCACATCATGGTGCCGCGCAACCTGGACTCGAAGTATCCCTATACCGACACAGGAGAGTTCCCGGCCGGCACCCAGGCGGCGTGGCTGGATCAGCTCGCCACCACCGCCTGGATCGCGGCAATGACGAAGAAAATGCGCTTCGTGCTCTCGGTCATGGTGGTCCCTCACCGGCCCGCCGTGCTGACCGCGAAACTGCTCTCCACCATCGATTTCCTGTCCAAGGGCCGCCTGACCTGCGGCATCGGCGTCGGCTGGTGCCGGGAGGAGTTCGAGGCCATCGGCGCCGCCCCCTTCGACGACCGGGGCCATGTCACTGACGAATGGATGGCGGCGTGCATGGAGCTGTGGACCGCCGAGGAACCGCGTTTCAGCGGCAAATACGTCAAGTTCGACGACGTGCAGTTCACTCCGAAACCGGCGCAGAAGCCCATCCCCATCTGGGTCGGCGGTGAGAGCGGGCCGGCGTTGCGGCGGACGGTGAAATACGCGCATGGTTGGTATCCGGTTGGTACTAATCCACAGTTTCCGATGAACACGCTCGGACGCTTCAAGAAGAGCCAGGAGCGGTTCCGCGGCTTCGCCGAAAAAGCCGGCCGCGACCCGTCGGAGATCACTCTGGCTTTACGCGTGCTGGCCGCGCCGGGGCAGAGGCCGCGCGGTTCGATCGACGGCGAGGCCGAGATGTTCACCGGCAGCGATGCCGATTGGGTGGGCGATATCCAGACGCTTGAGGCACTCGGCGTGTCCTGCGTCGACGTCCGCCTGTTCGGCCGCACCCGCGATGAGGTCGTGGAACAGACCCTTGGGAATATGCGCCGGTTCAAGGACGGGGTACTGGATAGGTTGACGTAGATGGCGGTGCCCCTCGACGCCGACGCCCAACAGGCCCGCTATTGGAACAGCGATGTCACCGCACCCTGGGTAACATTGCAGGACCGTTTGGACGCATTGTTCGGGCGGTTTTCCGACGCCGCGTTGGCCGCCGCGAAGCCCCAGCCTGGCGAACGCGTCATCGACGTCGGATGCGGCTGTGGCGCGACGACGCTGGACCTCGCCCGAGCGGTGGGAGGGGCCGGGCATGTACAGGGCGTCGATATTTCCGGACCAATGCTCGCGCACGCTCAGGGGCGCGCGGTTTGCTGGGACCAGATGTGAAGCAGCAAGCGACCGACGCCATCGCGACGGCCTATGCCCTGCTGGAAGCGCCGGACGGTGTCCTGCTCGCCGGCGCATTTTGGATCGTGACCGCGCGAGGCGCGGTGGACTGAGACCAATGCGGCGACGACCGTCCCGAAAACAGGAGGACCCGACCATGCCCCATTTCCGCCCCACGCCCGATTGCGACATGTTCTACCGGGACGACGATTTCACCGACCCGTGGACCAAGCCCGAAACCATCCTGATGCTGCACGGCAACGCCGAGAGCAGCCTGTCCTGGTACGCCTGGGCACCCAAACTCGCTCGGCATTACCGAGTCATCCGCCCGGACATGCGCGGGTTCGGCCAATCGTCCCCCATGCCGGCGGAATATCCCTGGACGATGGATAGCCTGACCGAGGATTTCTGCGCCCTGATGGACCACCTCGGCATCGACAAATTTCATGTCGTGGCAGCCAAGATTGGCGGGACAATCGCCCGAGCCTTCGCCGCCCGCCGGCCGGATCGGGTGAAGACGCTGAGTGTGATCGGCACCCCAGCCCCGCTGCGGGTTGGGGTTAAGGAGAAAGTCCCACAGCTGATCGCAGACCTGAAGGCCCACGGCGTCGAAGCCTGGGCGCTGCAGAACATGGGCACCCGCCTTGGCACGGAGTTCGCACCCGCCGGCGTCGACTGGTGGGGCCATTTCATGGGCCGCACCGCCCTGTCCACCCAGCTCGGCTTCATGGGCACCATCGCCTGCGCCGATATTCGGGAGGATCTGCCGAAAATCGCTTGCCCGACGCTGGTGGTGACCACGGAAAAGAGCGGCCTTGGCACCCCCGAAGAAACCCGCGCCTGGCAGCAGCAGATCAAGAATTCGGAGCTCTTGGTCCTGCCCGGCAATTCCTACCACGTGGCGGCGACACACGCCGAGCCGGCGGCGGACGCGGTGCTGGCGTTTATCGCGAAGAACGGGGGATAGGCCCCATGCACGTTACCGGCACCACGACCATCGTTGGGATCATCGGCAACCCTATCGTGCAGGTGAAATCGCCCGGGGTGATGAACCGGTATTTCGCCGATCACCGGCTGAACACCGTGCTGATACCCATGGAGATCGCACCGGATGCCATTCCCGGCTTTATCGCCACCGTGCGGCGCTGGACCAACTGCAAAGGCATCATCGTCACCGTCCCCTACAAGCAGATCGTCGCCCCGCTACTGGACCGGTTGACGCCGCGCGCCGCTCGGTTTTCCACCGTCAACGTGTTCCGCCGCGACCCGGACGGAACGCTGGAAGGGGAGATGTTCGACGGGGTCGGGTTCGTTGCCGCAGCCGCCATCCATGGTGTGAACCCCGCCAGGAAGCGGGCCGCGGTGGTTGGCGCCGGCGGGGTGGCCTGCGCCATTGCCAACTCCTTGTGCGAGAGCGAGGTCTCGCATTTATCCATCCAGGACCTGGATCGGGCCAAGCAGAACACCCTGATCGCGACGCTGCGCGGGACGTTTCCGGCCATCGAAATAACTGCCGGAATTGCCGGCACCGCGGACCTCGATATCCTGGTCAATGCCACCCCTGTTGGCATGAATGGCGACCCGAGGCTGCCGCTGCCCGACTCCGTTCTGGCGGGCCTGACGGGACGCTGCTTCGTCGCCGAGGTCGTGACGGCACCCACCATGACCCCGCTCCTGACGTTGGCGAAACAGCGCGGCTGCACGATCCAGACCGGGTTGGAGATGACGGAGACGCAGCTGCTGTCGCTGGCCGGGTTCATGGGGGTGGCGGCGTCGTGAGGCGCAGCGTCGTCGTCTCGACGCTCGGCATCACTCAGACCCTGTCCTGGGGGTCGAGCTACTATTTAACGGCGGTATTCGCCGATCCCATCGCGACGGATCTGCATCTGTCGAAAACCTGGTTCTTCGGCGTTTTCTCCGCCGCCCTGCTGCTGTCGGGGCTGCTGGGGCCCTGGGCCGGGCGCATGATCGACCAGCGTGGTGGTCGCGACGTCTTGGCGGGCACCAACATCGTCTTCGCCGCCGGCCTCGTCATGCTTTCGTTGGCGAACGGACCCACCGGCCTGATCGCCGCCTGGGCGATCATCGGTGTTGCCATGGGTTTCGGCTTGTACGAGGCATCGTTCGCCACCGTCGCTGGGCTGTATGGGCGGGAAGCCCGCAATGCCATCACCGGCATCACGCTGGTGGCGGGCTTCGCCTCCACCGTCGGCTGGCCGCTCAGCGCGTTTATGATCGACGCATTCGGCTGGCGTGGCGCCTGCCTGGGCTGGGCCGCGCTGCATCTGCTGGTGGGGCTGCCGATGAACCGGTTCCTGGTGCCGAAGGCCCCGCCGCCCGAACCGGTGCCAGCCACGGAACCAGGAGAAGCAGGGGGCGTGTCCTGGACGATGATCGTCCTGGCCGGGGTGTTCGCCAGCACATGGTTTGTCTCCGCGGCCATGGCGTCGCATCTGCCGCGGCTGCTGCAGGCGATGGGCGCGACTCCGGTCGCCGCCATCGCCGCCGCGGCGTTGGTCGGGCCGGCGCAGGTCGCCGCGCGGGTAGCGGAGTTCACCCTGATGCGAAAAGCCTCCCCGTTGCTATCCGCCCGCGTCGCGACGGCTATGCACCCGATCGGTGCCGTCATCCTGGCGATCGTCGGGGCACCGGCGGCGGTGCTTTTCGTGATGATGCACGGCGGCGGCAACGGCATCATGACCATCGCCCGAGGCACCCTGCCGCTCGCGCTGTTCGGACCCGCCGGCTACGGGCTGCGCACGGGAATCCTGGCGGCGCCCACCCGCATTTTGCAGGGCGGGGCACCATTGCTGTTCCAGCTGGTGCTGGACGACGCCGGCCCCTACGCCGCGCTGGCACTGTCCAGCGCACTCGTTGGCGTATCCTTCCTGCTGCTGCTGTGCATCCGCTCGCCACGACGGTAACGTGCGCTCCAG
Organism: uncultured Acetobacteraceae bacterium; assembly: GCA_903924985.1. Lineage (GTDB taxonomy): Bacteria > Pseudomonadota > Alphaproteobacteria > Acetobacterales > Acetobacteraceae > Rhodopila. Next base: position 17,067 of record CAIYDT010000196.1, on the reverse strand, counting down.
ACCTTCGGAGGAAAAACAATGACCCAGGCCCTGACCGGCATCCGCGTCATCGACATGACGCACAATCAGGCAGGCCCCGCCTGCGCGCAGATCCTCGGCTTCCTCGGCGCCGACGTGATCAAGCTGGAGGAGCCCAAAGGCGGCGACGTCGCCCGCACCAACATGCGCGACATCAAGGACAGCGACAGCTTATTTTTCCTCATCCTGAACGCCAACAAGAGAAGCCTGACGCTGAATTTGAAATCCGAGGAAGGCAAGGCGCTGTTCAAGAAAGTCATCGCCGAGTCCGACGTGCTACTGGAGAATTTCGGCCCCGGCGCGCTGGACCGGCTCGGCCTGGGCTACGATGTGCTGTCGAAACTGAATCCGCGGCTGATTTATTCCACCATTAAGGGCTTCGGCACCTACGGCCCCTATAGCGACTTCAAGAGCTTCGAGCCGATCGCCCAGGCCATGGGCGGGGCGATGTGCGTCACCGGCACCGCCGACGGCCCGCCGACGTTCAATTTCCCCGCGATTGGGGACTCCGGCACCGGCATGCACATGGCCATCGGCATCCTGGCCGCATTGCAGCAGCGGCACACCACCGGCAAGGGCCAGCATGTGGAGGTTTCCATGCAGGACGCCGTGGTCAACCTGATCCGCGTGTCGTTGCGCGATCACCAGCGCTACGGCCACCCCCCGGCCCGTTCCGGCAACCAACTCGGCCGCACCGTGCCCGGAACGACGTTCCCCTGCGCCCCGGGCGGCCCGAACGACTATGTCTATATCTTCTGCCAGCCGCAGATGTGGAAACCCTTCGTCGGCGTGCTCGGGCAGCCGTCATTGCTGGACGATCCCCGCTTCGCGACGGCCGACGCCCGCTGGGAAAACAAAGCGGCGATGGAGGCCATCGTCACCGCCTGGACCTCGCAACGCAGCAAGCACGAGGTCATGAAACTGATGGGCGATGCCGGCGTGCCCTGCGGCGCATGCCTGGATACAGGGGAGGTTCTCGCCGATCCGCATCTGCGCGAGCGGGAAATGATCCTGGACGTCGATTACCCCACACGCGGCGTCTACCAAACGGTGGGATCGCCGATCAAATTGTCGGACTCACCCGTGACGGTAACGCGGCCGCCGTTGTTGGGGGAGCATACCGAGGTGCTGTTGGGCGAGCTTTGTGGGATTTCGGCGGCCGACGTGAAAGCGTTGAAGGATAAAGGGGTGGTTTGAAGGGGCCTCACTGGCCTGAGGCGGTCGGGTCAAACTCGACCATGACGGGAGGGGTGAGGATCGGCCGCACGAATTCCAGGAGATTTCCACCCGGGAATAAATGCGCCTTCATCCCGACCCGCTCCGCGGCTTGAATATCCGTCGGTTGATCGCCGACCAGTACGCAACGATCTGGCGTCAGATCCCACACCCGCATCAAATCCAGCAACATCCCCGGTTCGGGTTTCCGCCAGTCGCTGACACGGCGATATGCCTCGACCTTCGCCTCCGGGTGGTACGGGCAATACCGAGTATCGTCGATCGTTCCGCCATATAAGCGGCATTCATCCGCGATCCAGACCAACAACGATCGCACGTCGTCCTCGGTGTAATATCCCCGAGCGACGCCGGATTGGTTGGTGACGATGAAGACGCGCCAACCGGATTTCGTGGCGTGGGCGACTGCCTCACGAGCACCTTCTACCCATTCGAAACGATCGCGGGTGCCGACGTGTCCGTGGTCGATATTGATGACGCCGTCGCGGTCCAGGAACAGCGCGCGCATCAGGAGGGCTCCGCTACCGCGTCTCGGCTGGCGCGGACTTTTTCGACGCGGCGGCCTTCCATTTCCAACACCTCGAACCGCCAGCCGGCAAACACGATGCGGTCGCCGGAGCGGGGCACGCGACGGAGCAGTGCCAGCAACAGGCCGGCCAGCGTGTGGTAGCTGCCCTCGGCGGGCAGGTCGGGCAAAGCCAGGCGGGATTTCACCTCATCCACCGGCATCATGCCGTCCATCGTCAGGGCGGTCTCGCCATCCGGGCCAGTAGCGCCGATCTCGGTTTCCGTGTCGGTGGGATCGCCGACGATCGCCTCCAGCACGTCGGCGGCGGTTACCACGCCCTCGAAGCTGCCGTACTCGTCCATCACCAAGGCCAGGCCAAGAACGTCGGATTTGAGGCGCTCCATGGCGTCCAAGGCGGTGACGGTGTCCGGCACGATGATGGGTTGGCGTAGGGCGGAGGCCAACGACAACTCCCCACCGCTCAGGATGCCGTCAAGCAGATCCTTGGCCTGCACCACGCCGACCACATTATCCACCGACCCGTCGCACACGACGAAGCGGGAGTGCGGTGCGGCCTTCAGCGCCGCGGCGATGTCCTTGGGCGGATCGGTGCGGTCAATCCAGGCGAGTTCCGTGCGCGGGGTCATGATCGCGCGCACCGGCTTGTCGGCCAGGCGCAGCACGCGGGCGATCATGTCGTGCTCCTCGGTTTCCAGCACGCCGGCCTGGGCGCCCTCGGCGAGCAGCATTTTCAGCTCCTCTTCCGTCACGGTCTGCGATGGTGCTCGGTGGGCACCCATCAGGCGCAGGATAAAGCCGGTGGAGGCTCCGAGGACCCACACGGCCGGGGCACCGATACGCGCCACCCAGGCGATGGGGCGGGCAACCTTGGAAGCGGTCAGTTCGGGGTTGCGCAGCGCGAGGTGCTTGGGCACCAGTTCCCCGATCACCAGGGTCAAATAGGTAGTCACCAGGACGACCACGGCCAGCGACAGCGTCTCCGCGAAGGGAGCCAGCGATGGGAATGTCTCCAGCCACTCCTGCAAGTGCGACGCGATGCGCGCGCCGCCGAACACGCCCGTCAGGACGCTGACGAGCGTGATGCCGACCTGGATCGTGGGCAGGAAGCGCTGCGGGTCCTCCGCCAAGGCGCGGGCGGCTTTGGCGCCAGCGACGCCTTTGCGCTCCAGCACTGCCAGGCGGGCGCGGCGGACGGAGACGAGTGCAAGCTCGCTCATCGAGAACAATCCGTTCAGCAGGATGAGCAGCAGGATGAAGAGGATTTCGAGACCGGTTCCCATGATGGCGTCGCATAGCACGGGCGGGCGGTCATTGCGACATACCATCGCACGCTGAGAATTATCTTGTTTTTTGAGCGTGACTTGTGGTTTGTTAACCATTATCCGCCGACCGGAGCCCCCCATGCAAGCCGCCCGCAGCGCCCAGATCATTCTTTTTCCCATGCGCAAAACGGCGGAAAATAGCCAGAACGAACGGCTGACCAACGCCCTGACGGCACTGGACTTCGCCCTGGCTGAGCAGCGGGTGGCCGTCGCCGCATGGCGGGAAACGTTAACGGAATTGCGGGGGATCATGAGCGGCCTCGGCGCCAGCCTGACCGATTACCAGGACAGCCTGGCCCGGCCTCGGCACCCAAGTGGCCGCCGTGAACAGCGATGCGCAGGCGATGGAGGACTGGACCGACGCCGTGCTTGCGCCCGGCGCCTGATTTCTGCTTCGTGCGGGCAGGAGGATCGCCGGCATGCTCGACCACGACCTGATCGCCACCCTACGCGCCGCTCGTGTAGTACCTGTGGTGCGCACCAGCACCGCCGCCCATGCCGCCACTGCCGTGGGCTGGCTGCGCGACGCCGGGCTGCGCATTTTCGAGATCACCATGACCATCCCGGACGCGCCGGCCTTGATCCGGGATCTGGCGTCGGACTCTACGCTGTTGATCGGCGCGGGCACGGTCGGCGACCGAGCGACGGCGGAGATTTGTTTGAAAGCCGGGGCGCGGTTCATCGTGGCGCCTTGGGTGGATGCCTCGCTGTCCGCGCCGTGCCGCGACGCGGGGGCGGCGTTGATGCTGGGCGCTCTGACCCCCACCGAGGTACGGGCGGCGCTGGCGGCCGGGGCGGATGTGGTGAAGGTGTTTCCGGCATCGTCCGTCGGCGGGCCGGCGCACATCAAGGCTTTGGCCAGCGTTCTTCCGCGCGTGGCGTTCTGCCCGACCGGTGGGGTCGAGCCAGGGAATGTCGCCGCCTATCTGGTAGCCGGCGCGGCCTTCGTCGGCATGGGTGGCGCGCTGGTGGACGAAAAGCGCATCGCCGCCGGGGATCGCGCTGCAATCGAGGCCGCCGCTCGGGCCGTGCTGGTATGAGCGTCGACCTGCTGTGCATGGGCGAGCCGATGCTTGAGTTCAATCAGCTCCCCTTAAGCCCCGATGGGTCGCAGCATTATCTGGAGGGGCACGGCGGCGACACCTCCAACGCAGCCATCGCCGCGGCACGGCAGGGTGCTCGGGTTGGGATGATTACCGCCGTCGGGCAGGACATGCCGGGCGATAGTTTTATCCGTCTTTGGACGCGGGAGGGCGTGGATACGTCCTGCGTCGTGCGCTCCGACCGCGCGCAGACGGGCCTGTATTTCGTTACCCACGATGCGGATGGGCACCATTTCCTGCACTACCGAGCGGGATCGGCGGCGTCGTTGTACGGGGTGGCGGATGTGCCGGAGGCGGCCATCGCTTCGGCTCGGATGCTGTACGTATCGGGGATCAGCCAGGGGATTTCGGGAACCGCCTGCGACGCGGTGTTCGCGGCGATCGATGTGGCTCGGCGGCATGGGGTTTCGGTGGCTTACGATACGAATTACCGGCCCCGGTTGTGGCCCCCGGCGCGGGCGGCGGCGGTGATGCACGCGGCGATGGGCTCGGTTGATTACGCGCTGCCGGGGGTGGAGGATGTCCGGATCTTGACCGGGCTGACCGAACCACAGGCGATGCTGGATTTCTACTTGCGGCTGGGTCCAAAGGTCGTTGTGCTGAAAATGGGCGAGACCGGAGCCTGGGTGGCGACGCCTCAGCAGCGGGTGCTGATCCCGGCGTTTCCGGTGCGGGCGGTGGACGCGACCGGTGCGGGGGACACGTTCTGCGGGTCGTTCCTGGCGCGTGTTTTGGCGGGGGATGGGCCCGAGGATGCCGCGCGGTATGCGGCGGTCGCGGCGGCGTTGAAGTGCACGGGGTATGGGGCGGTGGGGCCTATTCCGACGGCGGAGGCGGTAAGAGGGGTGATGCGCCGTTAAATGTGGTCTGGGGCTTCCGATAGCGCCACGGCTGCGTCGAATGGTGCGGGGGACGCCGCTCCCTCCCCGTCATGGCGGGCGAAGGCCCGCCATCCACGCCTTTCCTCAGCAACTCACCAGATCGTCTGGCACCGCATACCGTGCGAACACCCCATCGTTGCTGACAATGGTCATGCCCTGACCGAGCGCGATCTTGCGCGTGATCTCCTACACCGTGATGGAGGAGACGAAGACGTCACCGTCCCCATTGCGCGCTTGCCGGCGGCACTCATGCCCGCGCCGCCGTAGCCGTGAAAGACGATCAGGGCGCAGGCATCGGCGCCGTCGGCACAGGTCATGCAAAAACCGCCAACACGGCGATCGCGCATTTTCTAATCATTCGTGTAGCGTAACTCAAGTCTGAGGGCATTCAAACTTGTATTCGTCTACCAGACGTTAGGAGACACCCGCAGCGACAATGACGATGAAAATGTAATGTCCCTTGCAGGACTAAAACGTCACACCGTCCTTGGCCGTCTCCTAACCTCTGCCCGCACATGCCGGAAGTTCAGCACCGCCGGATCCGCCACCACCGGCCCCGGGGCAATCGCCACGATGATCCGCTCCGCCATCCCCCCGAAATCCGCCCGGAAATGCACGGACGACTTCAACGCCAAAACGGAACAGGAAGAAGGCTCGACCCCCACATGCCGGATGATCGCCTGATCCAGCGCCTGCATCTTCCGGGTGGAGACAATCACCCGCACACCCTCGACCGAGATCAGCGCCGTCGGCCCCAAATTCCCGGGGTTCCCGGCGCCCATCGGCCCAGTCAGGGTGAATACGCCGTCCGTCAGTTTCTCAACCACGGCGGAGCATGGGAACGGCATCCCGTCCGACTTGCCGCCCAGCGATAGCTCGACACGGGCACCCACCCCCGCCGCATGGCAGGCGGCGGCGCTTTCGGCGTCGTTGATCAGGCACACCAGTGCGCCTTTGGCCTTCTGCCGCACCAGCTCGGACAGCAATTCGGTGGTGTCGCCGTGCCCGCCGCCGCCGGGGTTGTCCTGGGTGTCGGCCAGCACGACCGTACCCCGGCCGACGCGCAATGCCTCGGCCACCGCTTCGGCGGATTCCATCGTGTCCTGCACGAATTCCCGCTCACGCTCCGCGACCAGCGCCACGAAGGCGTCCGCCGCCGAGTCGGCTGCCGCCTGCGTCTCCGCGTAAGCCGCGACCGCCGGGCCGCAGTCCGGAAAATCGGCGTAAGGGAAGCCGAAGCACCACGCCAACTCCGCCACGCCCATCCGTTCCGCCAATGCCAAGCGCTCGGTCATCACGTCGGCCATGGGGGCCATCAGGGTGCATTGGCTGCCCAGCGGAATCCAGAAATCGAACTGCCGGAACGCTCGGAACCACGGCGCATCCCGTGCGATCCGCTCCAGCAACAACCGCATCGCCTGGGCGCCGGCCGCCTTCATGTCCACATGGGGATAAGTCCGAAACGGCACCGCCGCGTCGGCCAGCCGCACCATCGCCGAAGTCAGGTTGGCGTGCGGGTCGAGGCTGATGGTCAGCGGCAGCGCCTCCCCCACGATGGCGCGGACGCGGCGCAGGAGTTCGCCCTCCGCGTCGGGGAACGACTCCACCACCGCTGCGCCGTGCAGGTCCAGGTACACCCCATCCAGCGGGCCGGCATCCAGGGCGTCCGACAGGCGGGCGCAAATCTGGGCGGACAGGCGTTCGAACGCCTCATCCTGCACGGGGCCGGCGGGGTTGGCGAAGGCCCAGGCGAGGGGCATCAGCTCCACGCCGGCGGCTTCCGCCACCCCGATCGCGCCGGCGATGGGGGCGGACGTCGTGCGTAGGCCGGGGATCAACGCCTCCCCCACTTGCATCGCCGGCAACCCGCCGGGGTTCAGGAAATCGGCGTATGTCGTGGGGCGAGGGGCAAAGGAGTGGCTCTCGTGCAGGAAGCCGCCGATGGCGATGCGCATGGTTACCTCACCAGATTGGCCGGGGTTCGGCCCGCCAGTATGGCGTCGATGCCATCGAGCGCCAGATGCCCCATCGCGTCGCGGGTTTCGGTCGTCGCGCTGCCGAGGTGCGGTAGCAGCACCACGTTCTCCAGACCCAGATAGCCCGGGTTCACGCGCGGCTCCCCATCGTAAACATCCAGCCCGGCGGCGGCGATCTGGCCGCTGGTCAAGGCAGCGATCAGCGCGGTGTCGTCTATCAGGGTGCCTCTCGCGGCGTTGGCGACCACCGCACCCTTGGGGAGTGCGGCGATGCGGGCGGCGTTCAGCCAGTGGCGGGTGCCGGCTCCACCGGGGGCGTGCAGCGACAGGACGTCGCATATCGGCAGGAATGTCGCTTCGGTGGGGTGGAAGATCGCGTCCCCTTCCAGTTCCGGCGGCAGGCGGGCGACGTCGTGGTAGTGGATTTGCATCCCAAACCCGCGCGCCATCTTCGCCAGCTCCCGCCCGATGCGGCCGAAGCCGAAGATGCCCAGGCGGCGGCCGGACACCTGCGTGCCCATCAGCTGCGTCGGCGCCCAGCCATGCCAGTTGCCGGCGCGGATCATCCGCTCCCCCTCCCCCGCGCGGCGGGCGGCGGCGAGGATCAGCAGCAGCGCGCACTCGGCGGTGGCGACGCTGAGCACGTCAGGGGTGTTGCAGACCGCGATGCCGCGCGCATGGGCCGCCGCGACATCCACGTGATCGTAGCCGACACTGAAGGTGGCAATGGCCTTTACGCTTGCGGGCAGCGCGGCGATCAGGGCCGCGTCGAACACGTCGCCGGGGCAACAGATGACGGCCTCCGCCCCCTGCGCCCGCGCCACCACATCCTGCATCGGCGTGTCGGACGGCGTAAGCCGAGCGTCGTAATCCCGAGCAGCGCGCGCCTCAATGGCGTGGGGGAGGCGGCGGGTAACCAACAGTAATGGCTTTGTCATGACATTCTTTCAGGTCCAAATCGGATCGATTGGCCCTTTGCCGGCGAGAACCGACGCGATGTTATCCAGTGCCCGGAACCCCATGGCATTGCGCGTTTCCTTCGACGCGCTCCCGACGTGCGGGGCCAACACCACGTTCTCCAGCGAGGAGAAGCGCAGATCGTAGTCGGGTTCGGAACGGAAAACGTCCAGCCCGGCGGCGAACAGTTTCCCGGATGTGAGCGCATCGTACAGCGCGTCCTCATCGACCAGGCCGCCGCGGGAGGCATTTACGAACACCGCCCCGTCCGGCAGCAGCGCCAACGTGCGGGCATTCACGATCTTGTCGGTCGCAGGACCGGCGGGGGCGTGCACGGACAGGAAATCGCAGTGCGGCAGCATGTCCTCGAACGTCGGGCAGTACGTCGCGCCCAGTTCCATCTCCGGCGGCAGGCGGCTGCGGGCGTGGTAGAAAATCTTCATGTCGAAACCGCGCGCCCGCTGCGCCATGGCGCGCCCGATGCGGCCCATGCCCAGGATGCCCAGCCGCTTGCCGGTAACGCGGACGCCGAGAAGGTCCCCCTGCCCGATGCGGTAGCGCCAGCCCTTGCGCATGATGCGGTCGTATTCCCCGCCGCGCCGAGCTGCGTCGAGCAGCAGCATGAAGGCGAAGTCGGCGGTGCACTCGGTCAGCACGCCGGGTGTGTTGGTGGCCTGCATGCCGCGGGCCTTGGCGGCGGCAACGTCGAAATGGTCGTAGCCCACGCTGATGGTGGCGCCAATTCTCACTCTGGGCGGCAAAGCGGCGACGGCGGCGGCGTTCAGGGGCAAGGTGTTGGTGAAGGCGATGGCATCGGCCTGATGGCTGGTCGCGGCCTCGATAATCTCCGGCACGGTCATATCGTTCGGGCCGGGGGCAATCACCGCGTCGAATTCGGTGCGGGCGCGTGTAACGACATCGGTGGGCACCAGGCAGGCGAGGACCAGCTTCGGCTTCATGCGTTCGGACTCCGTATTTCCCTTTGGATTTCCCTTTGGATTTCCCTTTGGGGTTATCGCTATCATCGCCGCTGGCGGCGGGTTGTGGAAGGGGCCGTTGGGCGGCAATCTGGGCTTCGGAGGAAACAACCATGACCGAAAGCGCCGAGCTGCCGCTGCGCCTGCACCACCACGCTTTCGCGGTGCGGGACCAGGAGGCGAACCGCCACTTCATCGAGGACATCCTGGGCATCCCCCTCGTCGCCACCTGGTGCGAGCGCACCTTCCGCCCCGAGGTCGGGCGAGAGGTCGATTATTGCCATACGTTTTTCGAGATCGCCGACGGGGGCGCGTTGGCGTTCTTTCAGTTCGCCGATGAGGAGGCATGGGAGAAAAACCGCGCGATTTTGGCACCGAACGGGGGGACGTGGCACCTCGCGCTGAAGGTGACGCAGGCGACGTTCGACGCGATGGCCGCGCGTTTGACCGCCGCCGGTGTGCCGTTCCGGCGGACCGATCATGGGTATTGCGTGTCCCTGTACCTGAAGACACCCGACGGGCTGCGGCTGGAGTTCACCGTCGATGCGCCGGATGCCAATGCCATTGCGGCGATGCGGCGGAAGGATGCGCATTCGGAATTGCAGCGCTGGCTGGCGGGAGACCGGAGGACCAACAACCACGACCGACCCGCTTGACCCGCATGCCATGGCCGCTACTGGCGGCGTCGGCGCTGGCGATGTTCGTCGCGGCGTCCTCCGGTACCACAAGAGCGCCGTTTCTGCTGGATATGGCGCGCGATCTTTCCACCAGCCTGGCGCTGGTGGGCAATCTGGTGGCGGCAACGTCGGTGTCATGGGCGGCGGCGGGCATGCTGGCCGGAGCGGGATCTGACCGGTGGGGGCGAAGGCCGTTCCTGATCCTCGGGCCCGTCGCACTGTGCTTCGCGCTGATCGGCGTTGCCGGCGCCCGCGATTTCCCCGAGGCGATCTTGTGGTCGATCGCGTCCGGCGGGTGCAGCGGCATGTTCACCGGCGTGATCTTCGCGGAGGTTTCCGCCCGCGTCGACGCCAGCCAGCAGGGCCGCGCGCTGGGTTGGGTCATGAGCGGGCAGTCGTTGACGCTGCTGGTTGGCGTGCCTCTGGCGGCCTTCGTGGGATCGTTGATCGGTTGGCGCGGGGTCAATCTGTGCGTGGCCGCACTGGCGGCGGCCTCGGCTGTTGCGATGCTGGTCACGACACGGGGGCGTGCCAGCAGCGCCAGGGCACGCGGCTCCCGCGCCCCATCGTTACGCTCCGCGCTGTCCCTGCCGGTGATCCGGCTGCTCGGCATGGGGATCATGGAGCGGATTTGTTACGGCCTCACGGCGGTGTATTTCGCGACGTTCCTGCAATCCACCTATCGTTTGACACTGGACGCGGTGGCGATGCCGCTGGCGGTATTCGCATCGGGTAACATTCTCGGGACGATCCTGGGCGGGCAGCTCGCGGATAAGCTCGGAAACCGAGCACGCACGTATGCAGTGGCGATGGTGGCCTCGGGCGGGGCGGCTTTGGCGTTGTTCGGGTGGCAGTCCGGTGTGGCTGCCTCGGTCGGGTTGGGTTTCGTCTACGTTTTCCTGAACGCCATCGCTCGGCCGGCCATGCTGGCGTCCCTGGCGGAGGTGCCGGAGCATGTGCGCGGCACGGTCATGGGGCTGAACGTGACATGCTCGTCGATCGGCTGGATGGGCGCGTCGGGGCTCGGTGGCTTGATGGTCGCGACACAGGGATTTTCGGGGTTCGGGCCGCTGACGGCGGTGGTGGCGGTGATCGGGGCGGGGCTGGCACTGGTGCGGCGGTGAGTCATCGACGGGATGGGATTGGCACAATGGCACTGGCGATCGTGTTGCGGGAATTCGGGGGGCCGTCGGTCCTGCGCACCGAGGCGGTGACCGTGGCCAACCCGGCCCCGGCGGCCTTCGAAGCAAAGCTACGGCATGAGCGCCCCGGCAACGGCCCCGCTCATGCACGTCGCGATCGTGCCGGACAGGATCGACCGCATCCCCAGCCCGACGATCTCATGCCGTCGAGCGGGGACCATGGCTCCGAGGCCGCCGATCATGATGCCCAGGCTGCCGAAGTTGGCGAAGCCGCACAAAGCGTAGGTCAGAATCATGCGGCTGCGCGGTGAAAACGCATCCGGTGGCAATTGCGAAAAGTTCAGGTAGGCGACGAACTCGTTCAGCACCGTCTTTGTCGCCATCAGCGATGACGCCAACCCGGTCTCCCCCCAGGGCACCCCGATCAACCACATGACGGGGCGGAACGGCAATGCGAACAAGCGTTGCAGCGTCACTGGAGACGCACCCCAGTCCGGCAGCAAAGCCAGGCCCATGTTCAGCAGCGCGACGATCGCCACCGTCACCAGCAGGGTAGCAACGATCGCGGCCAGGATGGGCACGCCGTCCATGGTGCCCTTCACCAGCGCATCCATGGCGCTGACGGGTTTGTCGTGGATTTCCAACCGGCCCTCGGCTTCCTCGGGCGGGCCGAAGGGCACCATCAGGGCCGCGATGGCCAGTCCGGCGGGGGTGCTGATAACGGACGCGATCAGGATGTTGCCCAGCGCGTTCGGTACGGTAGCGGACAGGAAAGCGCCGTAGATCACCATGACGGTGCCGGCGACCCCGGCCATGCCGCAGGTCATCAGGGCGAACAGCTCGCCGCGCTGCATGCGGGCGAGGTAGGGGCGGACCAGCAACGGCGCCTCCACCATGCCGACGAAGATATGCACCGCCGCGCCTAAGGCTAACGGCCCACCGACGCCCATCGAGCGGCGCAGGAGCCAGGCGAAACCTCCGGTGATCCGCTGCAAAATGCCCCAGTGGAACAGCAGGGAGGCCAGAGCGGAGATCGTCAGCACCATCGGCAGCGCCTGGAAGGCGAGGATGAAACTGGCGCCGGGGTGGGTCTCCGCGAAGGGTAGCGACTGACCGGCGAGGTAGCCGAACACGAACGCGGTGCCTATTTCGGTGGCCTTATGCAGCGCGTTGGCGGCGTCGTTCAGCAGGAACAGCGCCCTGTCGGCCACGGGGACCCCGATCAGCAACACGGCGAACGCCAGTTGCAGCGCCACGCCGGCGATGACGGTGCGCCAATGGATGCGGCGCCGGTCCTCGCTGATCGCCCAGGACAAGGCGAGCAATACCAGGAGGCCCAGCGCCGCATGCGCCATGGATCAGCCGCCGGGACGAATGTTGAAGGGGTAGTAAGGCGGGAATTCTCCCACCGCCGTCATGTCTACCTCCACCAGCGTCAGGCCCTTGATGGCGATGGCTTTGGCCATGGTTTCGCCGAAGGCCTCGGCGCGCTCCACCTTGAAATAGGGGATGTCGGACATGGCCGCGACCTTCTCCAGCGCCGGGCCTTGCAGGTCGGCGTAGTAGCGGCGGCCCTGCGCGGTATGGTCCTGGATGCGCTTGATGACGCCGTAGCCCTGGTCGTTCATGACCAGCACCGTGAGATCCAGATCCTCCTGCACCGCGGTCCAGAGTTCCCCCATGTTGAGGTAGAAGCCGCCGTCGCCGCTCATGACCACGGTCTTGTGGTTGCTCTGCATCGCCGCCGCGGCCGCCCCAATGCCGAGGCACAGGCCTTGCCCGATGCCCGCGCCGGTGGGGTAGACGTTCTGGTGCGGGTCATTCAGCGGGAAGACGCGGTTGCCCCAGGTGGTGTTGTTTTGCGTGATGTCGCGCGCCCAGACGGCGGTTTTCGGCATGACCTTGCGCAGTTGTTCCGAGAACGTGCCGTAGACCCCGAGCGTGCCCATGAAGTCTTTTTGCGCGGCGACTTTGAGGGCGGCGAATTCCTTGGGATAACCGGGTTGGATTTGGGTCTTCCCTTCGATCCGGGCAAGCAACCCCTTCAACGTTTCGCGGGAGTCGCCGCAGACGAAGAAGGTATTGGCGTAGGTGCGGCCGTTCGCCATCGGGTCGGCATCGATTTGAATAAGGTTGGACGGCAGAGGAATACCGAAATCGCCCGTTTCGTGCCCGCGCAACCGGCTGCCGACAACCAGGCAGAGGTCCACGGTTTTGTAGAAGTCGGCGACGATGGGCAGGCCGTTGCCGGTCAGGCCGCCGAGATTTTGGGGGTGATCCTCCGGCACCGTAGCGCGACCGTTCCAGCTTGTGACCATGCCGAACCCGAGGTCCAGCAGCTTCGCCGCCTCGGCACCCGCGTTGGTGGCGCCGTGGCCGAGCCACAGGACGGGGCGTTTGGCGGCCAGGACGCGGGAGGCGAGTTCGTCGAGTTCGGAGGCGCTGGGCATGCGCGGTGGCGGCAAGGGCAGCACGAAACTGTCCAGCTCCCCGGGGCGGGCGATCTTGGCGCGTTGCAGGTCGATGGGGATTTCGACGCTGACCGGGCCCATGGGGGCGGTTAATGCGTCCACGGCGGCGCGGGTCAGCACCCCCATGGCCTGCTGGGCGGAGCGGATGCGGTAGGCGGATTTGCCCACGGACCGCATCATGCCAAGCTGGTCGTAGGGATCGTGGACGGTGCCAAGCTCCCGGTCCGCGAATTTCGTCGCGGTGTGGCCGGTGATGTGCAGCACGGGGGAGTGGGCGAAGTGGGCCTCGATCAGGCCGCCCACGGTGTTGGCCGCGCCGGGGCCGGTGGAGGAGAAGAACACCCCAAGGCCACCATTCACCCGCGCATACCCGTCGGCCATATGCAGCCCGCCGAGTTCCCCGCGCGCCATCATGAAGCGGATGGTGTTGCGCCGGCCGATCGCGTCGAGCATCGGAATGTTGTGGATGGAGGCAATGCCGAACGCGGTCGTTACGCCGCACGCGGACAGGAACTCGGCGACGAGATCGCCGACGGTGTAGTCGGTTGACATGGGTGTGGTCTCTCCCCCTTGGGTGGGCGGGCAAGCTGGGACAGGGACGGGGCGGCGTCAACTTGGAGGCGCCAGTCTTGGAGGCGCCGGTCTTGGAGGCGCCGGTCAGCCAGGGCATGTGTGAGCAGCTTTGAGCGTAAGTTAGATTCGCCGGCATGACGGGGAGGAAGAGCCGGCACGTCGGATCCAATGCCAATGGTTATTAAACCGCGATCAACCCGATCAGGTCTTCCTCCAGCACCGCGCACGTCAGTTTCTCCCCCAACCCGGCACCTGTATCCAAGGAGATGCGGTTCTTGCCGATCACCACGCCGGGGGTGGAGGAATGCCCATGCACCACGACGAAGCCGAAATCGTCCTCCGACCACAGGAACGGCTGGCGCATGGTAACCAGGTCGTCGGTGGTTTGCTCGGGCAGGGGCACGCCAGGGCGGATGCCGGCGTGGACGAACACGTAGTCGCCCTCCCGGTGACTCAGCTCCAACCCGCGCAGGAAGGCGACGTGCGACGCCGGCAGCGCCGCTTCCCATTCCTCCCGCGGTAACGCGGGGTCGAGGCCCCAGCTCGCCAGCGCTTCCCTCCCGCCGGCCCAGAGCCAGTCCGTGGCGGCGGCGCGGTCGCCGTTCAGGGCGTCCACCAGCATGCGCTCGTGGTCGCCCAGGAGGTTCACCACGCGCAGGCCGGGGGCAGGTGGCCCGTCGGTCAGTAATGCGATCGCACCGGCGCTATCCGGCCCCTGGTCGATATAGTCGCCCAGGTGCACCAGCGTCGCTGTCAACGTGGGCCGAGCCGCCAGATCGGCGGCGATGGCCGCGTGCAGCCGGCGCAGTTTGTCCGGGTGACCGTGCACGTCCCCGATCGCGTAGACCCGCCGCCCGCGCGGCAGCCAGCCGGGGGCTTGCAGAAAGCGCAGGGACTCCGCCGTCTCCGCCACCGCGCGGGGGCCGGTCCAGGTGGGAATCGTCGTGGAATCCAGCGCCGCGCGCCGCGATGCGCCGGCCCGCCGAACCGGGCGCCTCACGCCCTGTTCCTAATTTCGTGCAGCCTGCTAGGCTGTCCCGGCAACACATACCGGAGGAAACCGTTGGCCAAAATCACATTCCCCGTCGAAGCGACCCACATCATGATGTTCGCGCGCGCTATCGGCGACACCAACCCCGTCTACCACGATGCGGAGGCGGCAAAGAAATCCGAGGTTGGCGGCATCATCGCCCCCCCCAGTTTCGCCCAGGCGGTCGCCCAGTTCGACCCCGACTACCACCTGCGCCCGAAGCCCGGCCAGAAGTGGTTCGGCTCCGGCAAGACCCCGTCGGGCGTGGAGGGCAAGCCCGCCTCCACCGGCGGCCTGCATGCCGAACAGCACTACGAATACATCCGCCCGCTGCGCCCCGGCGACGTGCTGACCGCCGAAACCATCCCCGGCAAAACCTGGGAGCGTGAAAGCAAGCGCGCCGGCAAGCTGACGTTCCGGGAGCGGGTGACCGAATACCGCGACCAAAAGGGCGAGTTGGTGATGATCGCCCGCGGCGTCGGGGTGACTACAGAACGACCCGTGGACCAGGGCTGAGGAGGATATCGACATGGCACTGAAAGCATCCGCCCTGAAGGTCGGCGACA
Organism: uncultured Acetobacteraceae bacterium; assembly: GCA_903924985.1. Classification (GTDB taxonomy): domain Bacteria; phylum Pseudomonadota; class Alphaproteobacteria; order Acetobacterales; family Acetobacteraceae; genus Rhodopila. The sequence goes on along the minus strand of CAIYDT010000196.1, from coordinate 1,612 downwards.
CCCACACCGAGTGCGTGGTGGAAAACCTGCCCCGCACCCAGATTGTCCAATACGCGGGCGTATCGGGAGACTACAACCCGCTGCACACCGACGAAGTCTACACCACCAAAGTCGCCGGCTACCCGAGCGTTTTCGCGCACGGCATGCTGACCATGGGCCTGACCAGCAAGATGCTGACCAACTACGTGGGCGACGGCCGCCTAACGAAGTTCGGTGTCCGCTTCACCAACCAGGTGTGGCCGGGCGACACGCTTCAATCGACCGCGACGGTAGAAGCGATCCGTAACGAAGGCGGCCAGAACTACGTGGATCTGAAGCTGTCCACCGTGAACCAGGACGGCAAGGAAGTCGTTTCAGGCTCGGCGACAGCGCGGATCGATCCGTAACAAACTTGTTCCCCTCCCTGCTCCGGCGGGGAGGGGGTTCGTTTATTCCGCCGCGACGGCGGCGTTTTGTTCCAGCCCGATGTACCAGAGGCCGCATCCGGATACGGCCGACAAGGCGGGTTACGATTGGCACGATCATCCGACCATGCCACGTAAAAATTCGCAAACTGTTTACGCCGGCGAGGTAAAGATCCGGACCCGGCGCGCCGTTTAGCCCTTGGCTTCCACCTTGGCGATCTCGGCCTTCAGCACCTCCAGCGCCGACCGGACGTCCCCGTGCTCGGCCAGATATTTCTCAGCCGAGGCAGCGGTTTCTTTCATCTTCGCCAGATTGCCGCTGGCGACGGCCTGGTGGATCGCGGTTCCATATGGGGGAATGGGCATTGTCTCTCTCCTGTGTTGGTTCCGACGCGCACTACACGCCCGCGCGCTGCGTCAAAGCGCGCAGTTGCTCCTCGACCCGAGCGATCACGGCCTGCCGACGGTCGCATTCGGTCTCGTATTCCGCTGCCGCGGCCTGGACATCCGCCCCGCAATGCGGGCAGTCCGCTTCCGTGGCATGGATATACCCATTGCACGACCGGCATAGCCCCAGGTGCGGCGGGATTCGCCCGACCGTTGGCGGCTCGCCCGGGTGGGGCCGCTTGGCTGGCCGGGGCATCGCCATGCTGGATGCGACAATCGCACCGTCGGCGATGCGCTCGGTCAAGAGTTCGAACTCTCCGACCGCGAAAGATGCTTTTTTTGCCTCGCGAATTTTGACCACACGCTCACGCAGGCCCTGCTTGTCGTGCTCCAGGGCGCGGTAATGGCAATAGGGGTTGTTGCCCGGTTCACCGAGCAAAGAATGGGACGTCCATGTGCAACCGCCCCGGCACACGTCGGCGTAATAACAGGTGCGGCAGAAGCCCCACAAATCCTCCACCGAACGAAGTCGGCCGAAATGGATTTCGGCGCTGGTGTTCCAAATCTGCTCCAACGTGAGGTCGCGCACATTGCCGCCGGCAAAACCGACGGTAGCCAAGGATGGGCAACCCTTGACAGTGCCATCGGCTTCCAGTGCCAACACGGTCTGTCCGGCCGCGCAGCCGCTCCAGTGCACGCGTTTGCGGCGCGGCAATCAGCGTGAGAACGCGCGACAATCAAGGTGAGAAAGTCTTCTGACGCTTACGGCGCAGGGAGGGCGTAGCCCGACCGGAGGCGCAAGCGTCAGAATACTCGGCCTG
>CAIYDT010000195.1 GCA_903924985.1 uncultured Acetobacteraceae bacterium | reverse complement strand
CGTTTGAATCCGCCGGCCCTGGGGTCGGCCTCGAGCAGGCGGTGGATGGTCTTCGCCTCGAACCCCGTGGCTTCCGTCATGCGTTTCGCGGCCCGGCCCGTCGGGGCGCAGAGCAGCAGGTGCACGCCCTTGGCGGCGAGGATGCGCAGGATCGCGTTGACGATGGTGGTCTTGCCCACCCCCGGCCCGCCGGTGATCACCAGGACCTTGGACAGCAGCGCCAGCCGGATGGCGGCGACCTGGCTTTCGGCCAGCGTCAGTCCCGTCTTTTGCTCGATCCACGGGAGCGCCTTTTCAGGATCGATGTAAGGCCAGGGCAGCGTTCCGTTGATCAGGCTTCGCAACCGGCCGGCAATCACCTGTTCGGCCCGGTACAGTCCGCCCAGGAACACACACGGCATGTCTCCGACCGTGTCGGCGATCACCGTGCCCTCGGTCAGTTCGAGATCGAGCGCGGGAACGACCAGTTCCTCCGGCACCTCCAGCAGCTCGATGGCGAGCCGTATCAGTTCGCCGGTGGGCAGACCGCAGTGGCCTTCGTCCATCGCCTCGACCAGCGCATAGGAGATCCCGGCGCGAACCCGGATCATGGCGGTTTTCTCGATACCGAGCCGCCCGGCGATCGCGTCCGCGGTCTTGAAGCCGATACCGCGGATATCGCGGGCCAGCCGGTACGGGTTCTCGGTCATGACCTGGATGGCATCGGCGCCGTAGGTCTTGAAGATGCGAACTGATCGCGCGGTGCCGACCCCATGGCTGTGCAGGAACACCATGATCTCCCGCACGATCTTCTGTTCCGCCCAGGCCGTGGTGATGCGTCTGGCGCGTACGGGGCCGATGCCATCAACCTCGCGCAGCCGGTCCGGCGCGCCCTCGATGATATCGAACACCTTCTCGCCGAAGGCCCGGACCATCTTTTTGGCGTAGACCGGCCCGATGCCCCGGATCATGCCGGACGAGAGATACTTCTCGATGCCTTCGATGGACGTCGGCGTCGAGGTGCGCATGAAATGCGCCCTGAACTGCTGACCATGCGTGCGGTCGTTCACCCATTCGCCGGATATGGTGATCCATTCCCCGTTGCAGATCGTCGCGGCATGGCCGACGACCGTGACCAGATCGCGATGGCCGCGCGCCTTGACCCGCAGGACGCAAAAGCCGTTCTCGGCGTTATGGAACGTGACCCGCTCAACCAGGCCCGCGAGGACTTCGCGATCGGCGGGACGGGTTTCCTGGTTCATTGCGGCGGGCCATTCCCCGCGCTGGGTTGGCCGGGCGCGGCACACGGCGGGCTGGAATGATCGACGAGGATAAGATCGTCCACCGGGAAGCCCCGCGTCCGCGCCTCGGCGACCAGGGCGTCACGTGTTTCCGGCGGCAGGACGGGCTGCCGTGCCAGGATCCACAAATAACCGCGCGACGGCCCCGAGACGACGGCCCAACGATAATCTTCCTGGTCCAGGGCGAAGACATGGTAGCCGCCGGCAAACGGCCAGAAGAAGGTGACGGAGAGACTGGCGGTGTCACGGGCGCCCTGGAATACCGCGCGCCCGGTGGCTTCCTTCCAGCGGCAGTTCCCGCGGTCGAACCCGCGGTTCACGACACCGACGGAGCCATCGTCGCGCGCCGTATAGGTCGCGGTGACGTTGGTCAGCCCGCGCTCGAAGCCGTGGTCGAGGCGCATGATCTCGAACCACTCACCAAGATACCGCTCGACGTCGAAGGGGCGGACGGGCCGGACCCCTTCGGGGATTCCGGCGCAGCCCGGCACAAGCAGCGCCAACGTGGCGGCGGCCGCTCTCACGACGCGGCGCCATGCCTGATCAGGGTAACGTGGGCACCGAACTGACGTGACGGACATTGAGCCTCTCAGCGATTTTTTCGCGATGCGCCGGCGCCAGAGCATCTCGGGCGAGCCCGGCCAGCAAGTCTATCATCTGGGGCACGCGGTACCTCTCTACCGGCTCAGGCGTTTTGGTTCATCTACCTCTTCGGCGTCGGAGGTTTCGCCATGCACCTCCTCGCGGATGAGCTTGTCGGTGATGTCGGAGAGATAGATGGTAAGCTCGTTGCTGAGCTGCTGAAACTCCGGCCAAAGCACCCTGTTCACGAAACCCCTTGGTGCTTTCACGATCAATGTCTGTTTATGCATCCGGCGATAACGGAACGGCCTGAGCCCATAGCGGCGGCAAAGCGCGATGAAAAGCCGCTGGGACCAGATGTCTGGCACCGAGAAACGCATTTCGGCCGGCGGATCTGTCGCGGCGGAACTGGCGAGCTTCTCACGTATCCGCTCGGCCGCCGCGTCGGCTGCGCCTTTTTCGCCCGCGGTCGCGGCACCCGCGAACAGCGCTTCAATCTTACGGAGCTTCTCACGCAGAACCTGGTCGTCGGACATCATGCTTCCTTTGCCGCGTGGTTCACCCGGCCGTTGACCCCGTCCTCGTCGGACCCATCACGATGTACCGAGCCGGGGCGCGGTGAGCAGCTCCTTGATCGTGCCGAACTGGCGAGACTGCGCGGCGGCCGTTGCCGGATTGTCGGCGAGCGGATCGTCGTCGTCCGCCATGTCGATCTCCCGCTGTTTGCGCTGATGCTCAATCCGCTCCAGGTGCGTCCGAATTTGCTCAGGCGTGAACATTTCCCGGACCCTCGAGACAAATTGGGGCAAGGCGCGCGCGAAAGCCGGATGTTGCCCGGCGGCGAAAGCGAAATTGAGCAGCTTCTCGCCAACGATATAGTCGAACGCCGCCTGTACTCCGTAGCGTTGCCGGATCGTTTTCGCCGCCTCGCATTGCTCGATCCAGATTTCATGCGGCTCGTGCATGCTCATGAACTGTTTCCTCGGACGATGACGTTCCTCACAACCGCTTCGCCGCCCAGATCACCCGGCCGATGATATGCACGTCGTCGGCGTCGCGCTCATAGGTCTGGTACTCCGGGTTGACCGACTTGATCACGACGGTCGGCGGATCGGAATAGTGTACATGTTCGACCCGCTTGGCGACCACCCCCATGCCATCCCAGATCACGAATATTCCCGGCGGCACGGAAACACGCTGGCTGGTATCGATCAGAAAGCGATCGCCCGTCGACAGCAGTGGCTCCATGGAATCGCCGTCGACGGTGATGATGCGCAGGTTCTCCGGCATGGTACGAAATTCGTGACGGATCACAGGATCCGGGAATAACCAGGTCCCCTTGGCCTCCTCCAGCCCGTCGTGAATCGTTCCTGGTCCCGCGGAGGCCTGCACATCGATCTCGGCGACCGAGACGAACCCTTTGATCGACGCACGCCCGGCTGACGCCACCGCCCCGGGCCGCGGGGGGATGTCCCGCCGGATGTTGAAATAGGTCAGTCGGCGTTGCCCGCCTTGAGCCGGTAGGCTCGGGGTGTCGAATCCTCACAGGAAAGCAACGCCATGAAGAGAAATACCATACCCTCGCGGCCCGACGCCAAGGCCATGGTTACCGCGGCCTGGGAGGCGGTTGGGGCTAGCTTCGAGCATTTCTGCCTGACGGCTGGTGTCGCCACCCTGTCCCGCATGATGGAAGAGGACGCCACCGTGCTTTGCGGCCGTCGCCACGAACGCTCGGATGCCAGAGCCGCGTATCGCTGGGGCAGGACCAAGGGGAAGATCGGCTTTCACGGCGGCAGGATCGCAGTCAAACGGCCTCGGGTGCGCGCACGCTCGGGTGCCGAGGTCGCGCTGCCGGCCTGGGAGACGGCCCTAGCGGAGGACTGGCTGGGTCAGTGGGCGATGAACCTGATGCTGATCAACGTCTCGGCCCGCAAATTCGGCCGCGCGGTGCGGCTGCCCGGCGGTGATGTTCCGGCGATGAAGGGCGATGGCCGGTCGAAATCGGCGGTATCCCGCCGCTTCGTCGCGTTGTCGGCGGAACAGTTGGCCGAATGGGTAGCCTCGGATCTGTCCGGCCTGGACCTTGTCGCGATCCAGATCGACGGCATCCATATAAAGGAGGACCTGCTGCTCGTGGCGGCGCTGGGGATCGACATGGAGGGGACGAAACACCCCCTTGGCGTGATCGAGGGGGCCACCGAGAACGCCGCGACCGTGCAGGCGCTGCTCGACAACCTGATCGGGCGAGGGCTGGACCCATCGGTCTGCCGCCTGTTCATTGTCGATGGGGCGAAGGCTCTGAGCAAGGCCATCCGGCGGACGTTCGGTGGTCACACACCCATTCAGCGGTGCCAGGTCGATAAGGCGCGCAACATCACCGAGCGGTTGCCGAAAGCGATGCAGGCCTCGGTCCGCCGGACGCTGCGCCAGGCCTGGGAACTGGACGACGCGGATAAAGCGGAGAATCTCATCAGAAATCTTGCCCGTCGGCTGGACCTCGATGCCCCAGGGGTGCGGGACAGCATCCTGGAGGGGCTGGGCGAAATCCTCACGGTCAACCGCCTCGGACTGCCCGCCGAACTGCGCCGTTCCCTGGCCTGTACCAACATCATCGAAAACATGAACGGGACCGTCCGCCGGGTTTGCGCCAACGTGAAGCACTGGCGCGACGCCGCGATGGCCCTGCGTTGGACCGGGGCGGCCATGCTGGAAGCTGCCAAGGGATTCCGGCGTCTCAAGGCCCATAGGCAGTTGCCGATTCTCAAGGCCGCCCTGGCCGCTCACGCCGCCAGACACACCGTCAGGCCGGATCTTGAACAGGCTTCCGTCGTCGCGTAGCGTCCCTACCCAGCAGCGCCGGTTTGGCGAATTTCAACAGAGAGCGGGACATCCCCCCGACCGGGGAGTCATTGCAAGCGCCACGTCGCGCTAATTTTAAGTTAAATTTACGGAGTGACGCGGCGCCGTGTCGCGTTAAATTTAACTTAAAATTAGCGGCGCCGCGTCACGACAGCCGGGAAAGGTGTAGGGTGGTGTAGGGTGGGTGTAGGGT
>CAIYDT010000194.1 GCA_903924985.1 uncultured Acetobacteraceae bacterium | reverse complement strand
GATCGGGGCGGTGGCGACGATCCGCGCCTTGCGCACCTGCCAGCTTTGCGTCGGGCCGGCGGCCTCAGCGGTGGCCTCAATCGGCGTCGCCTCACGTTGCATGGACATCTGAGCGGGTTCGGCCAGCATCATCTCCACCGGGTCGTTCGGGGCGAAGGCCGCCCAGGCGGTGAACGCGGCTTCCGCTCGGATGGTCGCCTCCGGCAGGGTCAGTCCTTCGGGAACCCAGATGGTCTCACCGAGGGCGCGGATAATGTCTTTGACGAAGGCCGTCTTGACGGGGGTGCGAACGCCGAAGGGGGCAAGCTCGAGGTCGGGAATGGGGGTCATGAGAAAGCGCTCCGTATGAAAATGGAAAGCCGCGTGTGTGGCAGAAAAGAGGGAAAAAGTCAAGAAAATAGGAAAATTAACATAATTTACAGTAATGCCAGCGGCCCTTGAAAATGACCGGTGGCACGCTCTCTCACCGTCATGGCAGGCGAAGGCCCGCCATCCACGACTTTTCCGATACCAACTTCCAGGTCGCGGGTGGCGGGCCTTCGCCTGCCATGACACAAGGGTAGCGGCCACAAATGCCGGCGGCGCGACAACGCCATAATGGCCCTGGCAAATGCCGTGGGCGGTCCTCGGGTCAAGTCCAAGGATGACGAAAGGGGGCGTCCGAGGGCGGAAGGAAAGCGTCCGATCCAAACGCAATCCGCCAGGATATTTGCCGAATGCGCCGATCGCATTCGCCGTCATCGATTATCAGTGACAACCCCAAATCCAACCGTCTAGACTTCCGTCAAATAAATCAGGCGGGAGGAAACAATGGCGGCGGACCAAGAACAATCCGTGATGCGCAAAGTCGCATGGCGGCTCGTGCCTTTCCTGGGGCTGGCTTACTTCGTCAATGCCCTCGACCGGTTCAACGTGTCGATCGCCGCCTTGACCATGAACAAGGCGCTGGGTCTGTCCGCCACCACCTACGGGCTGGGGGCCGGAGCGTTTTTCTGGAGTTACGTGCTGTTCCAGCTCCCCGCCAACGCGGTGCTCACCCGGCTGGGCGCGCGCAAATGGCTGGCGATCGTCATGGTGGCCTGGGGTGTCTGTTCCGCAAGTACCGCCTTCGTTACCGATGCCACCACCTTCGTCGCCGTCCGCTTCCTGCTGGGGATCGCGGAAGCCGGCTACTTCCCCGGGGTCGCCTGGTTCATGACCCGCTGGTTCCCCTCCCGCCATCGCGGGCGGGCGATGGGCATCTTCTACGCCTGCGGTGCCAGTGCGGGCGTATTGGGCGGGCCGCTGTCCGGCAATCTGCTGCAAATGGACGGCTGGCACGGTGTCGCCGGCTGGCAATGGGTGTTCCTGATCGAAGGCATTCCCGCCATCCTGCTCGCCATTGCCTGCCCGTTACTGCTGCGCGACAAGGTGGCCGACGCCGACTTCCTGGCACCGGATGAGCGCGCCTGGCTCGCTGCCAAGCTGGAGGAGGAAAGCCGCCAGTCCCCAACCCAGAGTCTGACGCTGCTGCAAGCCCTGAAAACCCCCGTCGTGGTGCTGCTGATTCTGGGCTACGCCCTGATCGGGGTCGGGGTCTACGGCAAGAACTTCTTCCTGCCGCTGATGATCAAGGGCATGGGGTTCACCGACCTAACGGTCGGCTACCTCTCGGCACTGCCCAATCTCGCCGGCTGCGTCGGCATGATCCTGCTGTCCCGCAGCTCCGACCGCAGCGGGGAGCGGGTGTGGCACGTTGCCGGCCCCTGCCTGATCGCCAGCTTCGGGCTGATGCTGGTGGGCCTTACGCTGGGGCACTACCCGATGCTGGCGCTGACCGCCTACTGCATCGCCGGATTCGGCATTTCGTCCTCGCTGCCGACCTTCTGGAACCTTCCGACGGCGTTCCTCGGCCCAGCCGCGGCCGCCGGCGGCATCGCCATCATCAACTCGATCGGCAACATTTCGGGCTATGCGGCGCCGCAAATGGTGGGCCTCATCCGTGACTACACTGGTAGTTACGAGGTGCCGATGATGGTCACCAGCCTGTTCATGCTCGCCGCGGCCGGCTGCATCCTGCTGACGCCGGTTATGGCCACGCGCATGACAGCGCGGCAACATCGTCTGAAAATCAGGTGAATTGGACAGGACTGCGACCGAAGGTTGATTGACTTTACCCAGGGGACCGTTAGCCTCATAAACCAGAGCCTTGCCTTGGGGCGTAGCTATATAACAGCGAGTCTGGCGTGACGATCCCTGGTTGGGGAGGCAGATACGGCGGGCGCGGGGAGCAGTTGGCGATGCGGCGGGGAACAACATCGAATCGGCCGCTGCGCTCATTCCTCGCGGCGACGGCCCTGGGCCTCGCGGCGATGGCCGCCGCATCCCCTTCCTCGGCGCAGGCCCCCAGACCGGTGCCGCCACCCGCGGGTTCCCCGATCCAGCGTCTCCTTCCGCCCGCTTTGCCCCCTGCCGCCCCCGGCGCCGCGTTGCCGCTGCTGCCGCCTCCAGGCGCGGAAGTGCCGAACAAGCCGGTACGCGTCACCTCCACCGTCGTGGAGGGCGTCACCGCATATCCCCAAGCCGAAATAGAGCGCCTTGCGGACGGGCTGACCGGCCCGGCGACGCCGCTGCCGCAAATCGACGCGGCCCGGCAGAAGATCCTGCAACACTACCGTTCCCAGGGGTTCGTGCTCACCACGGTGTCGGTCAAGCTAGATGGTGCGGGGCACCTGCGCTTCATCGTGACCGAGGGCCGGATCGCCGCCGTCAAGCTGGACGGCGACATTGGCCCCGCCGGCGTGCAGGTGCTGCGCTTCCTCAACCGCCTGACCGAATCCAGACCGATCGACTCCCTGACGCTGGAACGTTACCTGCTGCTGGCGCAGGACGTGCCCGGCGTCACGGTGCGTGCGGTGTTGCAGCCCTCGGCGGATGAGCCAGGGGCCATGACGCTGGTCGCACAGGTCAGCCGCAAGGCGATCGGCGGCTCCCTATCGGCGGATAACCGGGCGTTCGACCAGACCGGGCCGAATGAGGCCCTGGTCGTTATGGATTTCAATAGCTTCTCCACCTTCGGCGAACGCACCGAGCTGTCGTACTATCATACCTTCCTGAACAGCCAGGATTTCGGCCAGGTGTCGGAGGAGTTTTTCGTCGGTTCCTCCGGCCTGAAGGTTAAGATTTACGCCGGCTACGGTGGGGTCGTGCCCGACTCGATGACGTCGCTGGGCAAAACCGGCTACCAGGGCACCACCACGGTGTTCGGCGCGCAGGTGAGTTACCCGCTGATCCGCTCCCGCCAGCAGACCCTGAACGTATTCGCGGCCTTCGACGGGCTGGAATCGCGGGTCGATACCAGCACCCCGCCGAACCCTCACAGCTTTGACTCGATACGCGTTCTGCGCATCGGCGAAGAATACGTCCTCTCCGACATCTGGCTGGGGGCAGAACGATCGGCCTTCAACACCGCGCAGGTGCGCGTGTCGCAGGGCTTGCGGATCCTCGGCGCCTCCACCACTGGCACCGCCGCGACATCGCCACGCCAGGGGGAACGGTCGGATTTCACCAAGATCAACTTCGAGTTGACCCGCACCCAAACGCTGTTCAGCCCCTGGGATGGGGCGTCCCTTGCTCTGATGGGATTGGTGACCGGTCAATGGAGCGGCGACATCCTGCCGCCGGCCGAACAGTTCTACCTCGGCGGCAACCGCTTCACCCGCGGCTATTATTCCGGCCAGGTGCCGGGCGACAAGGCGCTCGCCGCCACCGCCGAATTGCAACTCAACACCAGCTTTAATATTCCGGCCATTCGGGACGACGCCGACGTTTCCACTCAGTTCTATGTCTTCTACGACTGGGGCGAGACTTGGCAGAACCTGGGCCCCGACCTGGCGACAAAGGTGGCATCCGCCGGCGGCGGCGCCCGCCTGCAGATCACCAGCTACGCCGAGCTGGACCTGGAAGCGCTTGGCCGGTTCAACGCGTATCCGACCGGCGGCCAGGGCAATACCGGCACCTCGCCGCTTCACGGACTCGGCCTCTATTGGCGCGTGCTGGGACACTTCTGAGATGACTATGTCCTGGACACCATGCCAGTTCCCCCAATCCGTCATCCTCGGGCTTGACCCGAGG
>CAIYDT010000193.1 GCA_903924985.1 uncultured Acetobacteraceae bacterium | reverse complement strand
TCCGCTTCACCAAAACCGAGCGGTTGCGGCTTCGGGCGGCCGGGACGAACGCGCCGGCACCCTGTCAAAACCACTGTGCCGAGGTACTAGGTGGCGGGTTTCGGCATCGCGATGCGGCGGCCGGCGCCTTTCGGCAGTTCCACCGGCGCGAAGCGCCTCACCATGTCGGCCAGGGACGCCTCCAGTTCGGGCGGGAAGGCCGAAACCTTGCGCAGGTTCATGTCAATGTGCAGCGCCATCAGCTCCTGCACCGCCGACCTCTCCCCGCTGTCGACGTGGAACATCTCGTGGAAGTAGTGCACCCGCTTGCTGTCGGCGCCGAGCAGCCAGGTGCGGATATGGACCTTGTCGCCCAGATGCACCTCCCGCTCGTAGACGGTGTGCGTTTCCGCCACGAAGGACGAGTTGCCGGTGGCGGCCCGGTACGCGTTGCCGATGCCGATCTCGTCGTAAAACCGGTCGGTGGCGAGGTCGAAGACCACCACGTAGTAGGCGAGGTTCATGTGCCCGTTGGAGTCGATCCACTCCGGCCGGACCACGGCGTCATACGATGTGACATAGGTGCTCATTGTGCGGCGCACCTAGGGGAGGAACCCCGGCGCGGTCAAGTCGCGTTGCGCTGCGCCGCGCGCGCCTTACGATGGCGCCATAATGCGAAGGGAGCTTGGAACGGGCCATGAAAGAAAACAGTATACGGCGCGCGGTGCGCGAAGGGCGGGCAGCGCTGGGGACCGGGCTCAAGGAATTCGCCTCGCGCGGGGTTCCTTGGATCATCGAGGCCGCCGGCTTCGACTACTGCGCGATCGACCACGAGCACGGGGCATTCGACATGGAGACGATCGCCAACCTGGCGAGCTGGTTCCAGGCCACGGACGTCTCGGCGATCGTGCGGATCCACAAGTCGTTCGCGCATCTGATCCCCGGCATCCTGGACCAGGGCATCATGGGCATCCAGGTGTCCGAGGTCGAAACCGCCGAGGAGGCGCGGGCGATCGTGCGATTGGCGAAGTATCCGCCGAAGGGGAACCGGGGGATTTCGGGCCAGGGGCCGCACACGGGGTATAAGAGCTACGGCCGGCGTCACGCGGTGGAGTACGCGCCGTGGGCGAACGAGAACATCATCATCTGCCCCTCGATCGAGTCGCTCGAGGGCCTGGAAAATGTCGAGGCGATCGCGGCGGTCGAGGGGATCGACATGATCGCGTACGGGCATTCGGACCTGAGCGCCCAGCTCGGGGTGCACCTCGACCTTGAGCACCCGAAATTCAAGGCGGCGGTGCGGCGGATCGCGGCTGCCTGCAAAGCGCATGGCAAGCTCGCGCGGGGATCGGCCGAAACGGAGGCGCAGATCGAGGACTATTGGCAACTGGGGTGCCAGGTGCTGAACCTGCCGGGAAACGATGTGAGCACGTATCTGGATGGGATGAAGGCGCGGGCGGGTAAGGCGCATGCGCGGTTGAAGGCGATTGGGGTGCCGGTGCCCTGAGGGGGCAGAGGACCGTTCTCTCCCCGTCATGCACGGGCTTGTCCCGTGCGTGACGCCAGGGGGGCCAGAATTCGGTGTCGCCGGTGGACCAGTTTTCAATGTCGTTTGACAGACGAATGGAGAGCTTGCCTTGGTCATTGGTTAGGCGGTCGGTATTAGCCCCGCGTCGACCGCCCCTCAAGAAAGCCCCGCGCCCCAGCACCGAGCACCCGAGGCAGATGGGTGTAGATATACCGGCAGCCACCCGCCAGAACCTCGGCCAGGTTTTCGGATGTCGCGGGCATGCCCGGCGCGCGGCCGCCGTCGCGGATCAGTGCCAGCGTGTCCGCGATCGCCGTCGCGACCGGCGGGGCCTTCGGGTTGCCCGGGAAACCCATGGACTGCGACAGGTCGGAGGGCCCGATGAAGAACACGTCGATGTCGGGAACGGTCAGGATCTCCGCCGCGTTTTGGATCGCCAGCGCCGATTCCAGCTGCACGCAAACCAGGGACCGCGCATTCGCCTGTTCCACGAAGTCCGGCATTTTGGCGCCCAATCCCCAGCGGTCGGGTCGGGTGCCGGCGGCGAGACCCCGGTAACCGTCGCCGGCGCCGAACTTTACCGCCGCCACGGCCCGCAGCGCGTCGTCTTTGGTATCGATATGCGGGATCTGCACTCCGGCGACCCCGCGATCCATCACCGCCGCGATGTCCGCCGCCGCGTTGCTTCGGGGACGCGCGATCGCGGTGATCCCCACCGCGTCCGCCGCCATCGCCATGACTTCCACGTCGGACAGGCTGAGCGAGCCGTGCTCGCAATCCAGCAGCACCCAGTCGAAGCCCGCGTGCCCCAGCATCTCCACCAACTGCGGGGAGGGAAACATCAACGAGCAACCCAAAGCCGGCTTACCGGTATGGATCATGGCCTTCATCGTGTTGGTCCGCGGCATGGCGGCGTGGCTCCTGGCGTGGTTCGCAACCCCTATTCCGGCTGGGTCTGGGCAGCAATCCGGGTTGTTTTCCCGGCTGGTGCTTTCGTGCTTGTTTGCGCGCCCGGCCCATGGAGGGCAGCAAGGAGCAGCACGCCCGCATGGACGAAACCGACGGACTTCCGCCCCAGGCGCGGCGGCGCGCCATCGTCACGATCACCATCGCCGTCGCCATCTCCGTCCTCAGCACCGCGATCGCCAACATCGCCCTGCCGACCATGGCGCAGGAGCTACAGGCGAGCCCGGCCGCGTCGATCTGGGTGGTGAACGCCTATCAGCTCGCGGTGACGGTCAGCCTGCTGCCTTTGTCCTCTCTGGGGGACATTCGCGGCTACCGGGTCGTGTATCTGTGGGGGCTGGCGGTGTTCACCGCGGCGTCTGTCGCGTGCGGGCTGGCCGACACGCTGCCGCTGCTGGTGGCGGCCCGCGTCGCCCAGGGGATAGGCGCGGCAGGCATCATGAGCGTCAATACCGCGTTGATCCGCTTCATCTTTCCGCGCGCCCGCTTGGGCCAGGGCATCGCGATGATGGGGCTGATCGTGGCGGTGTCGTCGGCGTCCGGCCCGTCTTTGGCGGCGTTTATTCTGGCGTTTTCATCCTGGCATTGGCTGTTTTTGTTCAACGCCCCCTTCGGGGTGCTGGCGGTGTGGCTGGCGCTGCGGTCTTTGCCGGTGACGCCCCGATCCGGCCAAAAATTCGATTTTGCCAGTGCCGCGCTGAACGCGCTGACCTTCGGACTTATTCTGATGGGGTTGGACGGGCTGGGTCACGGGTCGGACCGGCTGCTGGTGGCGGCGGAACTGATGGTGGGCATCGCCTCCGCCGTGGTATTCGTCCGGCTGCAGCGCACGCGGGCCGAACCGATGCTGCCGGTGGACCTGTTCCGGCTGCCGATTTTCGCGCTGTCGGTGGGGACGTCGGTGTGTTCCTACGCGGCGCAGACCATCGCCTACCTGGCCCTGCCCTTCTATTTCCAGGTGGCCGGCGGGTTCTCCCAGTCGCATGTGGGGCTGCTGATCACCCCTTGGCCGGCGGTGGTGGTGATCGTCGCGCCTTTGGCGGGCCGACTTTCCGACAAGTATTCCGCCGGGCTCTTGGGGGGGCTGGGATTGGCGATGTTGACCACGGGCCTGCTGCTCGCGCGCTCGCTGGCGCCGGACGCCGCCTTTGCTGACGTGATGTGGCGCATGATGGTGTGCGGCATCGGGTTCGGCTTCTTCCAGTCTCCGAACAACCGCGCGATCATCTCGGCCGCGCCCCGGCACCGCAGCGGGGCGGCGAGCGGCATGCTGTCCACCGCCCGCCTGACGGGGCAGACCATTGGCGGTGTGACAGTGGCGCTGATCTTCGGCTTCACCCACGGGGATATCGCCCAAGGGGATATCGCCCAAGGGGATATCGCCCAGGGGGTGGGCATTGCGCTGCAGGCCGGCGCGGTCTTCTCCGGCGTCGCGTGCGGCGTTAGTTTCCTCCGAATGACCCAACCCGCCGCCGTATAGAGCGATTCTGGAGCCCCCGGAGATGGACGACATGTTGAGCAACTCCCGCATCCTGTCCGCCTACCGCGCCCGCACGCCCGGTTCGGCGGAGCTTGCCCGGGAAGCCGCCTCACTGTTTCCCAGCGGGGTGACCCACGATTCCCGGCATCTGGAGCCTTACGGGGTCTATGTTCAGCGCGCCCAAGGGCCGCATAAATGGGACGTGGACGGGAATCGCTATGTCGATTTCTACGGTGGCCATGGCGCGCTGCTGCTCGGGCATGGCCATCCAGCGGTGACGGCGGCGGTGGCGGCGGCGCTGGCGGACGGCACGCATTTCGGTGCCTCCCACCCTCGCGAACTGGCCTGGGCGCGGGCGGTGCAACGGCTGGTGCCCTCGGCGGAGCGGGTGCGGTTCACGTCGTCCGGCACCGAGGCGACGCTGATGGCGGTGCGCCTGGCGCGGGCGTTCACGGGACGGCCGGTGCTGCTGCGGTTCCAGGGGCATTTCCACGGGTGGCACGACCACATGGCGGCTGGGTACACCAGCCACTACGACGGATCGGCGACGCCAGGGGTGCTGGCGGAAGTCGCGGCTCAGTCTATTTTGGTGCCGCCGAACGACCTACCCGCATTGAAGGCGGCTTTGGCGCGTGGCGACGTGGCGGCGGCGATCTTGGAACCCACCGGCTCGTCCTTCGGGCAGGTCCCCATCGGCGCGGACTTCCTGCGGGAACTGCGCCACCTGACCGAGGCGGCCGGCACCTTGCTGATCATGGATGAGGTGGTCAGCGGGTTCCGAGCGACTCGGGGCGGAGCGCAGGCAGCGTACGGCGTGCGGCCGGACCTTTCGAGTTTCGCCAAGATCCTGGCCGGCGGGCTGCCGGGGGCGGCCGTGGCGGGGCGGAAGGACATCCTGGATCAGTTGGATTTCGCGGTGTCCGCTCGTGCGGGCAAGGAGAAAATCCAGCACCAGGGCACGTTCAACGCCAACCCGGTGTCGGCGGCGGCTGGCACCGCGGCTCTGACGGTGATCGCGGAAACGGATGTGTCGGATCGGGCTTCGGCGACCGCCGCCGCGTTGCGCGACGCTGTGAACGCAGTGTTTGCCGAAGAAGGCGTTGGTTGGGGCATGTACGGCACGTTCTCGGGCTTCCACACGTTCCTTGGCGCACCGGGCGTTACGGTGAAGCCGGGCGCCTTCGTGGCGGAGACACAGCCGATGCCGGTGTTGAAATCCCAGCCCGCCGGGTTGTCGCACAAGCTGCGGCTGGCGCTGCTGGTGAACGGGGTGGACGTGAACGGCCGCATCGGCGGGTTCGTGTCCGGGACGCATACGGCGGACGACGTGGCCCATGTGGCCGAGGCGTTCCGGGAAGCGGTTCGGATGTTGAAGGCCGAGGGGGAGTTGGGAGGTTAAACTCCCCCCTCACCGCCAAATTCGCACCCGGTGAGCCCGATGTGCGTCACTGCCGCCCGCTCCACTGAAGCAGTGGAGGGGCAACACATCGGGGTGTCCAGACCGCACCTCTGTCACAAACGAGGTTCGGAAATTACTCAGTCCGTTTAACGGGCGGGTCCCCGCATGGAAGCCGGCTGACCGGGCAGTTTCATGCGGTCGACCTGCACCAGCTTGCCGCCCTCGATGTGGAAGGTCTGCAAGTCCCGGTCGAAGTAGTTGCCAATATAGACATAGTCGCTCTTGGGGCTGAACGCGACGCCCTCGGGCAACCCGCCCAGTTTGGCGCGCCCAGTTACCACCGGCACCCCGTCGGCACCGATGGACATCAGCACCGCCTCTCCGTTCTTCACGTAATTGAACGCATCGTGCTTCGCCCCTGTGCCCAGCAGCAGCGGTGCCACGGCCCATTTGCCGTTGGGGGAGATGGCGAACCCCTCCGGCCCATTGCCCGGCGTCATCAGGCCCACGACATGCGGATGCTCCCCGGTGGCCTGGATCACGACCTCGGCGTCGCCATTGATCCCGCCGGCGCCGGTGTTGGAGGCGATGACGTATTTCCCGTCCGCCGTGATATCGATGTTGTAGGGATTGAACCCAGCCGGGATGTCCAGCGTCTTGTCGTAATGCACGCTGGTGCCCTCGATCGTTAGCACGCCGATCTTATTGACCATGTTCATGCAGATGAACGCGCGCTTGCCGTCCGGGGCGATGACGACAGCCGCGGCTTCCTGGCCGATCTGCACCTCACCCACCACCTTGGCGACCCCGCCCGCCAACGACACGACCGACACGCTCTTGCCCGCTCGGTTCGCGATCAGCGCCAGGTCGCCCTTGTGGGAAATCGCCAGACCCGAGGGCTGCGTGCCGACCGTCAGCGTGTCCGCCAGCTTGGGCGGGTTGGCGGTCAGATCGATGACATACAGCTTGTTGTCCATCGCGATCTTCCAGGCCGACCCGTCCTGCACGGTGGTCACCGAGTTCGCGACCAAACCGATCTTCCCATCCGGCGTGATCTGCAAATTGGTCGGCGGCCCCAGGAGAGAATTCATCAGCGGCAGGCTGGCGCGAATTTTGGGGTGGGCGGGGTTGGAGACATCCAGCACCACCACCGCGTCCTTGCCGGGTGCCCCGATCACCTGCCCGTTGGCGTCGTAGGTGATCTTCTCGTCGATGCCGATCAGGATGTCGTTGGTGCCGGCCTGGGCCAACCAGGGTAGCACCCAGGCAACGGCCAACGTGGTGGCCGCGAGCGTCGCGCGCAGTGTCATGGGCGTTTTCCTCCTTCTATTGCAGCGGAGCCTACGCGGCCGATCGCCGCCGCGTAAAGCTCCCGCCCAAAATCCGGGGCGACATCGCCGACCATGCGCACCGCGTGCCGGTCGAGGTCCGCCAGAAACAGGTCCCGGCTTATGCGCGCCGTCACCCCCGGAATGTCCCGTTTCATGCTCGGGACGTCGCCGATCGGGACGCCGAAACTGACGAAGCCGGCGGGGTTGTGCACATGGATATTGCCCAGGAACGGGGCGGTGCCGGGGGTTTTCTCCAAATATTCGTGCCCCTCGCCCAGATAGGGGTGGGTGCCCAGGTATTCGTTCTCCTGCCCCGCCGGCGGGGTGTAGCGATCGCGCCAGAGCATGATGTGCTGCGCGAATCCCGCCAGTTCCGCCCGAGTATTGGGGTTCTGGAAATAGCCGGTGCCGGCTATGGCGAAGTCGCAACGGATTTCCGCGCCGCCGGCCTGGGCAACGATCTGCCCGCCCTCCATGCGCGCGGAAACCCAAGGCGACGACAGGTGCAAATGGAAATTGGGAAACGCCACCGCTCTTGCGATCGCATCGACGGTTGGGGTGGACCCGGACTGTTGGAAGCGCACCGCCTGCTGCCAGCGGACCGCATCCGGCAACGACCGATAATTGTCGTAGGCGCCGGGAAATCCCCGCGAGCGGCTGATCGGCACCGAGGCGATGCTGTCCCGCCGCGCGTACAGATGAACGGCCCTTGCCCCGGCCTCCAGCGCCACGCCCGCCGCATCGAAGGCCGAAGCGGCGGCGCCGACCACCGCCACCGTCTTGCCGCGCAACGCCGCGAAGTCGATGGCATCGGCGGTGTGGGCACGGTGGGACGCCGGCAGCCCGGCCATGGCAGGCGGATAGTACGGACCGCCGTTGCCGCCGACGCCGTTGGCCAGCACGATTTTCCGACATGTCTCGACCGTAGCGGCACCGCCGACCGTCAGATGCAGGCGGAAATGGTCTCCGGTCGGTTCGATCCGGTCGAGGCGCGTGCCGTAGCGGACTTCGATCCCGAGGAGCTGCTTGTACCAGGACAAATACGCGGCCCAATCCGTCCTGGGGATACGGTCGATCGCGGCGTAAGCCTCCCGCCCATGGCAGGCCTCGTACCATGCCTGGAAGCTCAATGCCGGCAGGCCGAGTTCCGGGCCTGTCAGCGCCTTCGGTGTCCGCAGCAGGTTCATCCGAGCAGCATTCAGCCACACCCCGGCGTGCGCCTCATCCGGCGCCGCGTCGATGACCGAAACCTTGCCGATCCCCGCCCGCCGCAGCGCCCAGGCGAAGGCGCATCCGGTCTGCCCGCCGCCCACCAGCACCACGTTGTGGTCGATCCCCGGCCGGTCGGGCACCCAGTTGCTCGGGGCGGGGCCGATCAGGCGTAAAGCCTCCTTGGCGCCGGCATCCGGATCCTGCGTCATGCGCGTTTTCTCCCATATCGTTTCCGCCGTAAGCTTCCGCCCATTCGCGGCGGAACGGAAGAATGGGGGAAAACATGCAAATCTGGATCACAGGCGTCGCCTCACCCCGCGGCACCGCTCGGGCCGCGGCGCAGCTGGAGGACGCGGGTTGGGACGGCCTGCTGGTGGTGGACTCGCAGAACCTGTCCGGCGACCCGTATGTGGCGCTGGCGATGGCGGCGACCGTGACGAGCAGGTTGGGGTTGGGAACGGGGGTCACCAACTCCGTCACCCGGCACGCGGCGGTGACGGCTTGCAGCATCACCAGCGTGCAGCGCCTATCGAACGGCCGAGCGGTGCTGGGCATCGGCCGCGGCGACTCCGCATTGGCGCATTTGGGGCGGGCGCCCGCGCGGTTGCCTGCGTTCGAACGGTATCTGAAGCAGTTGCGAGCGTATTTGCATGGCGACTCCGTGCCCTTCGCCGACATCGACATCCCCCTGGACGTCGCCCCGCCGATGTCCGAACTGGAGCTGGCCGATGCCCCGCCCGCCAGCCGCATCGGCTGGATTTCCGACCGAGGCGATGCGGTGCCGATCGAGGTCGCGGCCAGTGGGCCTCGGGTGATCGCCATTGCCGCGCTGCACGCGGACCGCATCATGTTCGCGTTGGGGGCGGACGAGGCGCGCATCGCCTGGGGCATCGATCTGGCGCGGGAGACACGGCGCAAGGCCGGGCTGGACCCGGAGGGCATCGCTTTCGGCGCCTACGTGAACTGCGGCTGCGGTTTGGATGCGGACAAGGCTCGGGACCTGGTGAAGGGCGGGCTGACGACGTTCGCCCGGTTCTCGGTCATGCACGGCAAGGCCAGCGGGCCGCTGTCGGGCTCGGATCGGGCGGTGCTGCACGATTTGCGGGAGAATTACGACATGAAGGCGCACACGCGCGGGGATTCGCGGCAGGCGGGCGTGTTGACCCCGGCGTTCATCGACCGCTTCGCCATCGCCGGGACCCCGGACCAGTGCATCGCCCGGCTGCGCGGGCTGGCGGCGCTGGGGTTGGACAAGGTGGCGATGACGGGGTCGTTGCGGGGGGTGTCGGAGGGGGATGCGGCGGTGTCGAAGGGGTTGTTGGAGACGGAGGTTTTGCCGGGGGTTAGGGGGGAGGTTTAGGCCGCCGGCGCGGGGTCCAGCCGTTCAGCGGGCGGTCACTACCACGTCATGCGGAAAATATCATATTTTACTCGTCGTTCGTCAGTAATTTCTAATCATACTATATTAGTGACATACGGTAACATGAGGCGGGATCGATATGACCGCATCAACCCGCGAAGGGTGCGCGGGCCTGCATTGTCCATTCTTCATGTTTAAACCTAGCCCCGCTTGATTGCGCTATCTTTCGTAGGCGCGCCCAGGAACTCTAAAATTGTCGCATGACAAATGCTGCAGGATTTACCCGCCCCCGTTACGATGCCCTTTCTTACGGGACAGAGTGCCCGCCGCTGCGCCGCCGGGATAGCGGACGCCGAACGCCTGAACGATTGACGGAATCGCGGGGAATGCCTGTCACCATGCAGGCGTTTTGTCCGACGGAGTCCGTGCAACTACTTGCCTAGATGGGCGCTGAGACCATGTCCGATTGTCCATTCCGTAAAATTGCCTTTGTTCTGGATTCTACCGACCAAGGCACCATGATCGTTAACCGATTTGACCATCAAACGGATACGGCTGGCAGAGGGTTCGGTGTCGGCTACAAAATTCTCAACGAATCATTGCATGAAACGGGGGATATTTCGGTCGGTGCGTTCGTGCTCGAACAGCGGCGGAAATTCTTCGGAGACGGCGTTGTCGCCATCGATCGCGGTGCGAATATCGGCACCCATACCGTAAGCTGGGCCAAGCAGATGACAGGGTGGGGGTCGATGATCGCAATCGAAGCGCAAGAGCATATTTACTATTCCCTCGCGGGAAACATCGCGATCAACAACTGCTTCAATGTTAAACTGATACACGCGGCCACCGGCGCGAAAAACGGCATCATGAAAATCCCCAGCCTCAATTATCTCGCGCCCGCGAGCTTCGGCAGTCTGGAGCTAAAACCCACCCGGAATCCAGAAAATATCGGTCAAATCATCGATTACAGGGACCACAATCTTGTTCAGGTCGATGATATTACGATCGACTCCTTAGCGTTGAAGCGACTCGATCTGCTGAAAATCGACGTCGAAGGCATGGAAGCCGAGGTGCTGGAAGGGGCAAGACGGACGATCCGCCAATCGCTGCCGGTGGTGATTATCGAACACTTCAAATCGGAGACCAATGCACTGGTGGAATTTCTTCAGCATTACGGTTATCACGTGGCCGAACTCGGCCTGAATATCCTGGCCATTCATCCATCTGACAAGTCCAGTCAGCAATTTGCCAAACAACAGCGCGTGGCATAACTGGCTTTCGGTGAGGGTGCACCGTCCTGACAGGCGCATCATAGGTCGGAAGCAAAAGTGGCTGGTATGCTTCTCTTTGCGAAAGTGTTTGTGGGCTGGCGAGGTTACGACAGGGACACGCCGCGGCATGCCATGACGCAATACGGAAATTGTGACCGTACGTTTATAGCGGCCAGGGAGCGTGATCTGGTTCTCGGCAGTGGCCTTTGCGAGCATGTGGATGAAAGTAAGGAAAAGCGAGTCTCAGCTCCCCCGAAACACCCGCCAGATCCCGTCGGCCGCCACCACGTCCTTCTCTCCCACGCGGATCAGCCCGCGCACGAACACCATCGACCCGGCCGCGCGCGTCACCTCCCCGCGCAGTTCCAGAAAATCCCCCGCGCTGACCGCCCCGAGGAAATGCGTGTTCAACTGGATGGTGACGTTGGGCGCTCGGTTTGCCGCCTCCCAGACGTAGAGGCCCAACACATGGTCGGCGAAGGTCATCAGGATGCCGCCATGCACCGCGCCGGCGGGGTTGATATGATCCTCCCGCGTCAGGAAGCCGTAGCGCCAGCCGTCGGGGAAGCGTTTGGCGTAGGCGGCGCCCAGGCCGCCGGGCATGGGGCCGTCCCGCATCTCTTTCCAGCCATGGGCGACAGGGACGAATTCGTTCATGCCAGAGCTTCCAGCGCGTCCGCCAACCCATGCAATGATACCAGACGCAGGTGGGCCTGGTCGATCTCCGGCCGCTCCTCGTGCATCCAGCCCCACGGCCCCCGCCGCAGGAACACCGCCGTCATGCCGGCAGCGCGGGAGGGCAGCACGTCGTTGTCCACCCGGTCCCCGACATAGGCGATCTGAGCGGCGGGGACGCCTGCGGCTTCCGCCACCTTGGCGAAGAAGCGGGGATCGGGCTTGGACACGCCCCAACCGGCGGAGCTGGCAATCACGTCGGCGGGGACGCCGAGGCGGGTTAGGGCGTCCTCGGACGCCTCCGGCTGGTTGCCGGCGATGATGACCCGATAGCCGCGGGACCTTAGCTCCGTCAGGCAGGGGATGGCGTCGGGATACAGGTCGGAGTGGATAAAATCGTAGCGGTAGCCTGTTTCCGCGCGCTTCTGGCGGACGGTGGAAAAATCGATGTCGGGGCGGAAAATCTCGAACACTTTCCTCAATGACTGGCCGCGCGACATCACCACCCCGATGGCGGTGAACAGTGTCAAGCGCGGCACGCCGAGGAACTGGGCCCAGTCGTCCCAGTGGCGGGTTTCGTCGATCAGGGTCTCTCCCACGTCGAAGCAGACGGCTTTGATGGGCATCTCGGGTTCCAGAAGGTGGCGGGGGGGGGGATCATGGTGGGACGGCGCCGTGTTTGACAATCGGCCCCGTCCCCCGAGTATGCCCGGCATGTCCAGGCTGACCGATTACACGAGCTACGCCGACGCCCAGCGCCATTTCAGCGGCGCCGGGCTGTGGGCGCTGTTCGACGGCGACCGGGAGAGGCTGAACATCGCGCATGAGTGCGTGGACCGCTGGGCTGCCGGCCCGGACCGCACCGCGGTACGACTCGCCTATGGCGACGGCGGCACCGAGGAAATCGGTTTTCATCAGTTGTCCGCGTGGTCGTCCCGCTTCGCGCATTGGCTGGTACGGCGAGGGATCGAACCCGGCGACCGTGTGGCGATCATGCTGGAGCCGTCGCTGCCCTTCTACGCCGCTTTGTTCGGCGCGATGAAGGCTGGCGCGGTGGCGGTGCCGCTGTTCACCTTGTTCGGCCCGGACGGGGTGCGGCTGCGGGTGGACGATTGCACACCTCGGCTGTTGCTGACCACTCCCGAGAAGGCGACTTCGACGGGCCGGCTGGAACGCACCGAAACGGTTGTCGCGGATGACGCGTTCATGGCCGGGCTGCGCGATTTCCCCGATCGGTTCGTGGTCGATACGCGGGCCGACTCGATGGCGATGTATCAATACACCTCCGGCACCACACGGGACTTGCCGGAGGCGATCAAGCACACGCATCGCGCCGTGGTGGTCGTGGCGAACGCGGCGCTGTATGGCACGGGTGTGCGGCCGGGGGACCGGTTCTTCTGCCCCTCCTCGCCCGCCTGGGGGCATGGGCTGTGGCACGGTACGCTGGCGCCCCTGGGGCTGGGGGTGGAGACGGGCACGTTCTCCGGCCGGTTCGATCCGGCGTTGCTGCTGAAGGCGATTTCCGAATTCGGCATCACCAACCTGTCGGCGGCGGCAACGCACTACCGGATGATGAAGAACAGCGGCGCGGCAGATCGCTACGCCTATGCGCTGAAGAAAATGTCGTTTACCGGGGAACCGGTGGACAGTGAATCCCTGGCGTGGGCCGAAGCCACGTTCGGCACCCGCCTGTGCAGCATGTATGGGACAACCGAGGTCGGGGTCATCCTGGCCGACTACCCCGCCGCCGACGATTTCCCCGGACGGGCGGGGTCCCTCGGCAAGCCCGTGCCGGGCGTCAAAGTCGCAGTCCTGGCACCCGACGGATCGGAATGTCCCCCCGACCAAACCGGTGAAATCAAAGTCTGGCGCCACAACGCCTGGTTCCCAACCAAGGACCGCGGCCGCGTCGATGCCGACGGCTATTTCTGGCACGGCGGACGGGCGGACGACGTCATCATCTCCGCCGGCTGGACGATTGGCGCGACCGAGGTCGAGGACGCCCTGTTGAAGCACCCGGCGGTTCGCGAGGCCGCGGTGATCGGCGTGCCCGATCCGTTGCGTGGACAGGTGATCAAGGCATTCCTCGTCTGCGACCAACCCGGCGACGACGCATTGGCGGCGGATATTCAATCGTTCGTGCGCACCCGCCTCAGTCAGCACGAATATCCCCGCGTCGTGCAGTTCGTAGATGAATTACCGAAAACCCCGGCGGGCAAAGTTAACCGCAAAACACTGCGCGACCGCGAAGCGGCGCGGGAGGCTCCATGACCGACGTCAAATTCCCCAAAATCACCAATCAAGGCATGGACGCCCTGCGCGCGCGCATCGGCGTGCCGATCGAAAACACGCTCGAGCCATGGTGCCACGAGGCCACGCGCGACAACATCCGCCATTACGCCCACGGCATCGGCGACGATAATCCGCTGTGGTGCGATCCATCCTACGCGTCTGGCACGCAATACGGAACGGTCGTCGCCCTGCCGAGTTTCTTGTTCGCCACCAGCCGTATCGTCTCGGGTTACGTCGGCGGCCTGCCCGGCGTGCACGCGATGTGGGCCGGCGCCGACTGGACCTGGCACAAACCCGTCCTCCGTAACGACGAAATCACCACAGAGGCTCGGCTGAAAGACCTGATCGAGCACGAAACCAAGTTCGCCGGCCGCGCCGTCCAGCAGATTTACAACGTCGCCTTCTTCAACCAGCGCGGCGACAAGGTAGCCGAGGCCGATAGCTGGTGCTTTCGCACCGACCGCGACATGGCTCGGGAATCCGGCACCAAATACACCGAGGTCAAAGCTCGCCCGCAACAACGCTATACCGAGGCGGAACTGGCCGACATCTACCGCCACTACCACAACGAAACCATCCGCGGCGCCACGCCAAGGTATTGGGACGATGTGACGGAAGGCGAATCTCTCCCCACCATGGTCAAAGGCCCGATGACCGTGACCGGATTCATCGCCTACGCGCAGGGCTGGGGCGGGTTGTACATTCGCGCGAACAAATTGGCCTGGAAGCAAATCCACGCACATCCGGGGCTGGGTATTCCCAATCGTTTCGGCATTCCCGATTGCCCCGAGCGGGTGCATTGGGAACCGGAATTCGCGTTGATGGTGGGGGCCCCAGGGGCCTACGATTACGGCCCGGAACGGTGTTCCTGGCTGACGCACCAACTCACGAACTGGATGGGCGACGCGGGGTTCCTGCGCAAGGCCGGTTGCAAAATTCGCCGGCATAATCCGGAGGGGGATGCACTATTTTTCTCGGCCAAGGTGGTCCGCAAGTACGTCGAGGACGGCCGGCATCTGGTCGAAATCACGCAGGAGGCTCGGACGCAGACGGATGAGCTGTCCGTGCTGGGGTCGGGGGTAGTGGAATTGCCGTCGCGCGCTGGTTAGAGCGCAGCCACCAGCTTCCGCGCCTTCTCGGCCACGATTTCCGCCCTGTCGCCGGGTTTGTAGATCGCCGATCCGATCCCAAACCCCGCCGCGCCAGCCGACCGCCAGGCAGCCATGTTGCTGGCGTCGATGCCACCGACGGGGAGGACCTGCGTCCCTGGTGGCAGGACGGCGCGATCTCGGCCACCTGCCCCACCATCATCACCGTGCCGGCGCCGATCAGCAGGCGGTCCCCGAAGGCGCGGGCCAGCCGCGCGATGCTGTCCATGGGGTTGGGGGAGTTCAGCGGGACCTCGACAATGGAAAAGCCGTTTTCTTCCAGCGCGGCGGCGATGGCTTCGGCTTCGGCGGGCGTGACGCCGCGCAGGATGGCGATCAGGGGGGCAGCGCTGGAGAAATGGTTTCAGGTCCATGCGGCTTGCTCCCCGATCAGCGACAGGCCCGCCGCTGCCGCGTCGCCGTCGTGGCGTTCGGCGTAGCCTCCGCACGCGGCGATGGCGGTGGCATAGAGCTGGGTCAGCTCCGGCGCACCGATCACGTGCACCACGGGGCCGTCTGAACCTGCCATCGCTGCTCGGATTTCGTGCCCGATCAGGATGCCGCTGAGGTAGGCGCCGGCGTCGGTCTCGGCCAGCGCGCCCACCAGCGTTTGGGCGCGCACGCCGAAGATGTGGTGCAGCAGTCCGCCGGGGTCGGCGGAGCGGCGAACGCCTGCCTCGAACGGGGCGCCGTTGGCGGGGCCGTCGCGCATGGTACGGCCGAGGATCGTGTGGCCCCGGAGCGCGGCATAGGTTTCGCCGGTCATGTGGGTGGTGAAACTGGCGATGCGGCCGTTTTCCACCCGCACCCATTTGGAGTGGGTGCCGGGCAGGCAGGCGATACCGCCGTTGGTCATGAGGGCGGGGACACCGAAGACCTGGGTTTCCTCCCCGCGCATGACCTCGGCCACGCCGGCGGAGTCGGTGGCGGACAGGCCGGGCACCAGCTTTACGCGCGCCCAATCGAAGTCGATGTCGGTCAAAGCGGCGGCGATGTCGGCGGGGGCCGTGGGACAGCCCAGGTAAGGCGCCTCCTTCCAGCCCTGGCGGCTGCCGATCATGCCGGACAGCAGGACGCGATCCTCGCCGAGGGCGAGCCAGGGGCCGATTTCTTCCCGAAGCGTGTCGCCGAAGCGAGCATCGGGCACGTTGAGGATACCGCGCGGACTGGCGCGCCGGTCTCGGATGGAGCCATCGCAGGCGATGCGGAAGGCGCGGAAACTGGTCGTGCCCCAGTCTATGCCGATCATGGGACGTCCTCCTGAGTTTGGCCGCTCAGAGCGGCGACATCTCATACGCTTTTTCGATCAGCGCCACCGCCGCCGCGTTGTCGGCCAGGTCGGCGATCGGTTTCCTGCCGTCGCGCACCCTGGCGAGGGTATCGCGTACGAATTCGGGGTAGAAGAACACGTTGGTCAGCTTCATTTCCCTTGTGGTGCGCTGGCGGTCGTTGGTCACGATCTCCAGCAGCCCGTTGTCGCGGGCGGAGAAGTAATGGCCCTCGGTCCGGATGCTGTAGTGCATGTCGAAGACGGAGTTGGGCGCGGGGTAGAGATACCCCGTTTCCACCATGCATGATGCGCCGCCGCCTTGCATCAGCATGACCGCGTGGTCCTCGATGTTCAAATGTTCGGCGCGATTGGACATCATCGCCCCGGTCACCGTCAGGTCGGCACCCGGCAGCAGCACGCGACAGAGGTCCACGAAATGGATGCCGAGGTTCAGCAGTGGCCCGCCGCCGGATTGGGCCTTGTCGATCGCCCAGGTCACGTTCTGCTGATAGTAGCGATTCACCATGCCGCCCACGAATTTGAACATCAGGTAGTGCAGAGCCTCGCCCGAGGCGATCTCGCGGATGGTGTCGATGATGGGGCAGTAACGGAACACCATAGGCACGGCGGCGAACACGCCCGCCGCGGCGGCGCGATCCGCGATGTCCTGGGCCTCGGCCGCGTTCAAGGCGCAGGGTTTTTCCATGGCGAAGGGGATGCGGTGGTCGATCAGGAATCGGGCTTCCTCGGCCATGTCGCAATGGCGGCCTAACGCGAAGGCGAAGTCGGGCTTCAGCCTGGCGCACATCTCCCGATAATCGGCGAACACCGGGCAGCCGGCCTTGGAGGCGTAGGGTTCCGCTCGGGACACGTCGGGATCAGACACGCCCACGATCTGGACGTCTTTCATCTCCATCGACGGGTCGAAATAGAATGGGGTGTGCCAGTGGGACACCCCGATCAGCACGATGCGCATGGTACGGTTCCTTCCTCGTTCGGGGCATGATAGGCGCCGCGATACAGACGATACAAATCTCCCCTCCTACGACACACGAACGATACAAACCCTGGCCTATATTCGTTGCACCAGCCAACTAGGCTCGGGATTTCGGCAGTGGCGAGCGGGGCCCCATACCGCGCGTCCAGGTCCGACACCGGCCAGGGTGTTTTAAGTTTCCGGTGGTTTACCCCTCCGCCGTGGAGCCCGCGATCGACGCCCTGGTCGGCTTTTTTCTCTGGCGCGGCAGTAGCGCCCAGCCGCGTTATTGCGCATCCTGCGGCCTCTGGTCCGAAGAGAGAGCCGCGATGATCACCCTGTCGGAGAATTTTCGGGCGCTGTTCTACGCGCCGTTCTATGCCGCGCATGAGATTGGCGCATTCAAGGCCGAGGGGGTGGAGGTCGCGCACCGCGACACCGCCGACCCCGGGCAAGCCACGGCCGACCTGCTGGCGGGGCGCACCGACGTGATGTGGGGCGGGCCGTTGCGGGTGCTTTTAACGCACCAGACCAACCCGTCGTCCGACATGGTGTGCTTCTGCGACGTGGTGGCGCGGGACCCGTTCTTCGTGATTGGGCGGGAGGCTCGGCCCGGGTTCGCCCTGGCGGATTTGGCTTCCGTGCGGTTTGGGTCCGTGTCGGAAGTGCCGACACCGTGGCTGTGCCTCCAGGACGACCTGCGGCGGGCGGGAGTGGATCCGGCGGGACTGAACCGGGTTGCTGACGCTTCCATGGCTGAGAATGCGGCGGCGCTGCGCGAGGGTCGGCTGGACGCGGTGCAACTGTTCCAGCCGTATGCGGAGGAGCTTTTGTCCTCCGGCGCCGGGCACATCTGGTACGCGGCGGCGGACCGGGGGCTGACGGCCTACACCACGCTGGTAACGCGGCGGGCGACGCTGTCGTCTCGGCGGGAGGAACTGGCGGCGATGGTGCGGGCTTTGTACCGATCCTTGCAGTGGATTCGGGGCACCGGCGGGGCGGAGGTGGCGCGGGTGCTGGCGCCATACTTCCCCGATGTGCCGCCGACGTTATTTGCCAGCGCCATCGACCGGTATCGGGGGTTGCAGCTGTACGGCCCGGACCCGGTGACGCGGCGGGAGGGGTTCGACCGGTTGGCCGCGGCCATGCTGTCGGGCGGGGCGCTTAAGGCGCTGATTCCCTTCGAGGATTGCGTCGACAATAGCCTGGCCGAAGCGGCGGTGGCATAGTCCCCATACATCATCCTCGGGCTTGTCCCGGGGACCAATGCCAGCACCTCTGCCGCGATGGGTCCCCGGGACAAGCCCGGGGATGACGCGGTTGAGGGGGCGGCAATCAGATACGAGGTCCTCCACCATGCCCGACGGTTTCCAGTTCAACGGCGACGGCATCATCGTCGACATGGTCCGCAAGTTCTCCCAGGACCGGCTGGCCCCGCACGCCGCCGCCCGCGAAAAGGCCGCGCGGATCGAACCGGAGATCGTGCGGGAACTGGGGGAACTCGGCATCCTCGGCGCCACCACGTCCGCCGAGTGGGACGGCTCCGAGATCGACCCGGTCACCTACGCGCTGCTGCTGGAGGAAATCGCGGCCGGCGACGGGTCCGTGTCCACGCTGGTGTCCGTCCACAATTCTCCGACTTGCATCGTGGTGGGTCAGTATGGCTCCGACGCGCAGAAGGACCAATGGCTGCGGCCCTTGGCGCGGGGGGAGCATGTCGGGTCGTTCGGGCTGACGGAGCCTCAGGCCGGATCGGATGCGTCGAACTTGCGCACCCGAGCGGTGCGGAAGGGCGATGTGTATGTCGTCAATGGCGCCAAGCAGTTTATCTCCAACGCCGCGCATCCCGGGAGTTTGGTGTTCTTCGCGGTGACCGATCCGGGGGCCGGGAAGCGGGGGATGTCGGCGTTCATCGTGGACAAGGCGACGCCGGGGTTCTCGATCTCCCGGGTCGAGGAAAAGCTCGGCCAGAAAGCGTCCGACACCTGCGCGCTGGCGTTCGACGACATGGAAGTGCCGGTGGCGCAGCGGATCGGAGCGGAGGGGGAAGGCTACAAGATCGCGCTTTCGACGCTGGAATCCGGCCGCATCGGCATCGCCGCCCAGGCGGTGGGCATGGCTCGGGCGGCTTTGGACTACGCGATCGGATACGCGCGGGAGAGAAAAGCGTTCGGCGGGGCGATCATCGACTTCCAGGCCGTGGGATTCCGGTTGGCGGAGGCTAAGACTCGGCTGGAGGCAGCGCGGCAGTTGACGCTGTATGCCGCCCGGCTGAAGGCGGAGGGGAAGCCGGCGCTGGAGGCGGCTTGCATGGCCAAGCTGTTCGCGTCCGAGGCGGCGGAGGCTGTTTGTACGGCCTCGATCCAGACGCTGGGGGGGTATGGGTTCCTGGCGGATTACCCGGTGGAGCGGATTTACCGGGATGTCCGGGTTTGCCAGATTTATGAGGGGACGTCCGACGTGCAGAAGCTGATTTTGCAGCGGATGTTGTGAGGGGGGATAGGCTCACTGCCTGATGTGTTCACAGCCCCCTCGCGATATTGATGACATCTGGATTTTGGACGAAATCCCCGCCGCCTGAGACAACGCGACCTGCGTCATCCCCCAATGCTTGCGCCAGAACGCCAGCGGTATCGGAGCGGCCAGATACGCGTCGACATCGGCCTCGGCGATGGTTGGCATGGTGCCGCTCGCGGTATCCCGTCGCCAACAACCGCCGTCGGTGCCGCTGGGGACCCTCGGGTCAAGCCCGAGGGTGACGAATAACAATCAGTCCCGCGCCCGTTTCGGGAACTGCATGCAGATCAGATCCGCGCCTCCCGGGCCGGCTTTCATCACGGAAGCCGCCTCATCCGGCCCCACGAACACCAGCGACTGCGGCGACAGCAGTTCCCCATCGGGGACGCAGGCGCTGCCGGCGCTCACCAGCCAGTATTGCCCGCCGCCGGTCGAGGGCTCCGGCCCGGTCACCGACCCGCCGGCCGGCACGGTGTAGCGCCAGGTGCCCAAGCCGTCCTCGGTTTCCTCGATCACCGCCTCGGTCGACGTCTTGGAAAGCGCGGCGAGGTCGCCGACCGACAGCGGCGGCAGGGGGCCGCAGGTGGCCTCGCGATGGGCGATCTTGGCCCGAGCCTCCCGCAGGGTCGCGCGATGCTCGGGCATGTACTGGGCGCCCCAGTCCCAGGTGTTGCGCAGGGTGAACCAGGACACGCCGCGATCGTCGGCGATGATCGGGCCGTAGGCCGAGTAGGCGTCGGTGTAATGCACCGCCACCGTGCCGATCGCGTGCTTGCCGAGCGAGCCACCGCCCTGGATGACGACCTGATACTGGTCGGCGATGTGGAAGTGCGGCTTCACCACCGCGCCCGCGTCTTTCTCCACCAGGAACGCCATCGGATAAATCGCGTCGACCGGCGGCGGCGCCTCACCGGGGGCGATGGTGTTGCGGTTCTTGCCGATGAACGGCGTGTTCCAGCCGTTGCCGGTGCGCTTGCGGCGGGTGGCGAGTTGGACGGCGGCGTCCGCTGTGTGAAGCATGGCTCACTCCTGATTTTATGCCCGCACTCTATACCCCCAGCCGCTTGCGTGCCAAGGCCGCGCCGGCGCCCAGCGCGACCAGCTTGGCTTCGGCCACCGCGCGCGGCATCGGTGCCATGCCGCAATTGGTGCAGGGGAACAGACGGTTCACCGGCACATATTCCAGCACCGACTCTATCAAATCCGCCACCTGCTCGGCTGTCTCCACCATGTCGGAGGCGACATCGATCACCCCCACCAGCACGTCCTTGCCAGCCAGCAGCTTCATCAGATGCATGGGCACCCGAGCATTGCGGAATTCCAATGATATTTGGTCGATGCGGCTGGCGGCCAAAGCCGGAAACGTCGACTCATACTGCCGCCATTCCGATCCCAGTGTGCCCTTCCAGTCGATGTTGGCCTGGATGCCGTAGCCGTAACAGATATGCACCGCCGTCTTGCATGTCAGCCCTTGTGCCGCGCGATGCAGCGCGTCCACGCCCCATGCCCCGACCTCGTCCATATAAACGTTGAAGGCGGGCTCGTCGAATTGGATGACATCCACCCCGTCCGCCTGGAGCGCCAGCGCCTCCTGGTTCAACAGCGCGGCGAACGCCATGGCCAGTGCGACCTTGTCCCCGTAATGCCGGTCCGCGATGGTCCGGCTTCGGCAAGCTGCCGGCGATGGTGGTTTGCAGCATGGGTTCCTCCAGGGTTACACCCGAGGCATACAGAAGGAGACGCAAGATGGCCTACAGTCCATTCGACCTCACCGGCAAAGTCGCTTTGATCACCGGCGGTAACTCCGGCATCGGCCTCGGCATGGCTCGGGCCATCGCGCAGGCGGGGGCCGATATCGTGATCTGGGGGACGAACGCGGCCAAGAACGCCGCTGCCAAGGCCGACCTTGCCTCGGCCGGGCGTCGTATCATGACGTTGGAATGCGACGTGGGGGATGAGGCCGCCGTGGAAGCCGCCTTCGCTCGCACGCTGGAAGAATTCGGCCATGTCGATGGTTGCTTCGCCAACGCCGGGGTGTCCGGCCGGGGCGGCAAGCCCTTCCTGGAGATGACCAGCGAGGAATGGCACCGCGTCACCCGCGTCAACCTCGACGGCGCGTTCTACACCTTCCGCACAGCCGCCCGTCACATGGTCGCCAGCCATATCGAGGGCGTGCTGGTCGGCACGGCCTCCCTCGCCGCCATCGAGGCCGCCCCCCGCAGCGAACACTACGCCGCCACCAAAGGCGGCATGATCTCCATGGTCAAAGCCATGTCGGTGGAATTCGCCCGATACGGAATCCGGGCGCACTCAATCCTACCGGGCTGGATCGAAACCAACATGACGGCCAACGCGGTGGCGACCACCGGCTTCCAGACCAAGGTCCTGCCGAGGATCCCGATGCGCCGCTGGGGCACGGGCGACGATTTCGGCGGCCTCGCCGTGTATCTAATGAGCAGCGCGTCCCGCTACCACACCGGCGACACGTTCGTGATCGACGGGGGATATTCGTTGTTTTAGACTGGATCGCGGGAGCGCGCATGCGCGGACGCGCGAATCCGGCCTTCAAAAAATTACACCGCGTGCCGCTCCGCCACCGCCGCCAACCGGAACGTCGCGGCGGCCAGTCGGCGCAGCATAATCGGAACGGCGGGTTGCGCCGGCAGCGGGCCGTTGCGCAGGAATCGCAACCATTGCGGCCATACCTGCTGGTCGATCAGCAGGATGCGCCGCCGCCGCTCCTCATCCAGCGACAACTGCGCGCCCGCCCTGTCCAAAGCCTGGAACTGGTCCCGCAGCAGCATGGCGACGGGCGATTGTTGGAAATGGTTCATAACTGGCCTCCGTTCCCAACGTGTCCTACCAAACCTTACGCGTTCGGATAATGACATGGATCACTCCAAGCGCGCATTTTTTCGTGAACCCAATACGCTTCAGGCGATCGGGTTGATGTGCCTGTACGTGGGCCTGATCGTCTGCGTGAACGCCATCGGCAAGGTCCTGACTGGACAAATGCACCCGCTGGAGGTCGTATTTTTTCGCCACGCCGGCGCCGGTGCCTTCCTGTTTTTATCTTTTGTCAGCCGTTACGGGATCCGCGTGCTGCGGTCCAACCGCCCGAGCACCCAGATAATCCGGGGCCTGTTCGCGATTATCTCGTCCATGCTGTACTTCTCCGCTCTGGCAACCGCGTCGCTGGCCACCGCGGCCGCCATCAGCTTCACCGCCCCCCTGGTCCTGACCGCGCTGTCGGGGCCAGCCCTGGGGGAGAAAGTCGGCCCCCACCGCTGGGGCGCCGTGGCCGTTGGCTTTGCCGGGGCGCTGATCATCGTTCGCCCCGGCGCCGAGGGCGCCTCATCCCTCGCCGCGCTCATGCTGCTCGGCAGCGCCACCTGCACCGGGCTTTACCAACTATTCACCCGGAAACTCGCCGGCCACGACCGAGCGGAAACCACCAGCATCTGGTCGGGAGTCGTCAGCGGCGGCGTGGTGACCGTTACGATGCCCTTTGTGTGGGCCACACCCGACCACTGGTGGGTGTGGGCGCTGGCCGCGGCACTGGGTGTCATCGGCGGTACCGGCCACTTCCTCCTGGCGATGGCGTTCGAACGCGGCCCAGCCTCCCTTTTGTCCCCCTTCAACTACCTCCAACTGCTCGGCGCCACGGTTACTGGCTACACGCTCTACGGGGACCTGCCGGACGGCGTCACCTGGATCGGCGCGGCGGTCATCGTGGCGGCCGGCCTCTACATCGCATACCGGGAGCACCGGAATCAGCGTACTACGTAGGCAATACGCCCATAAATCGATCTGAGCAGCAGGCCGAATCGGGAAAATAGCTACCTTTTAAACTGGCATGCCGTTTGCGTAGTCAGATACGCACCCCCGGCAATGGCGGCGGGGATCGCTGAGCAGTCAATCAATCCCGCGTGTCAAGGACGGCGCGCCGACCCAATCATGGTGCCGTCAATGCGCCCAGCTATCCGTGAACGCCTCGTTGTCGTTGGCAATGGTATGGCCGGCATGCGCACGGTCGAGGAGCTCCTGAAGCTCGACTCCACCCGCTACGAAGTGACCGTCTTCGGCGCCGAACCCCACCCCAACTACGACCGCATCATGCTGTCGTCGGTGCTGGCGGGGGAGAAGCAGGTCGACGACATCGTCATCAACCCCCGCGCCTGGTACGACGATAACAACATCGTGCTGCACACTGGCGATCCGGTCACGGCGATCGACCCGAAGGCTCGCACGGTTACGTCCGCGTCGGGCCTGACGGTACCCTATGACCGGCTACTGCTCGCCACCGGCTCCCGCCCCATCGTGCCGCCCATTCCGGGCCTGAACCTACCCGGCGTCTGCGCCTTCCGCGACATCGCGGACGTGGACACGATGATTGGCGCCGCCGAGACCTATAAGCGCGCCGTCGTCATCGGCGGCGGGCTGCTCGGCCTGGAAGCCGCCTGGGGCCTGAAGCGGCGGGGGATGGAGGTCGCGGTCGTACACCTCATGCCCACGTTGATGGAGCGCCAGCTGGATGAGGCCGCCGGCAAGCTGCTGCAACGCGACCTGACCGAACGCGGCATCAACTTCTTCACGGATGGCCAGACCGAGGAAGTGACCGGCCGAGCACGCGTGACCGGCATCAAGCTGGCCGACGGGCGCTGCGCCCCGGCCGATCTGGTGGTTGTCGCGATCGGCATCCGCCCGGACATCGCGTTGGCTCGGGCTGCCGGCCTGGAGGTCAACCGCGGCATCGTCGTCGGCGACAATATGGGCACCTCCGACCCGGACATTTTCGCGGTTGGCGAGTGCGCCGAACACCGTGGCGCGGTCGTGGGGCTGGTCGCCCCGATCTGGGACATGGCGCGCGTCTGCGCCCATTACCTCGCGGGCGGCGACGCGTTGACCTACGCCGCGCAAGCCACCGCCACCCGGCTGAAAATTACGGGTATCGACGTCTACTCGGCGGGCCAACTGGTCGCCGGCGAGGACGAGGACGAGGTCGTCCTGCGCGACGCTCGGCGGGGGGCTTACCGCAAGCTGGTGATGCGCGACGGCAAGGTGGTGGGTACCGTGCTGTATGGCGACGTCACCGACGGCGCCTGGTATTTCGACCTGATCCGCCGCCGCACCGATGTGTCGGATATCGCCGATCGCATGATCCTCGGCCAGTCCGCCACGACGGGCGGCAGTGGTCCGGCGGAAGTGGATATCGCATCCATGCCCGAGGACATGCAGATCTGCGGCTGCAACGGCGTCTGCAAGGGCACCATCGTCGATACGATCAAGGCCAAGGGGCTGGACAATTACGACGCGGTGAAGGCGCACACCAAAGCCTCCGCGTCCTGCGGCACCTGCGCACCCCTGGTGCGCCAATTGCTGGCGGCGACGTTGGGCATCGAGGTCGCCGGCCCCGCCATCCCCACCGTCTGCAAGTGCACCGATCACACGCATGAGGACGTGCGGGCACAAATCCTCAAGCAGAAGCTGAAGACCCAGGGCGCCGTGCGCAAAGCCATGGCCTGGAAGAGCGCGGATGGATGTGCGTCCTGCCGCCCGGCCCTGAATTATTATCTGTTGTGCGCCTGGCCCGGCGAATACCAGGACGACAGCCGATCCCGCTTCATCAACGAGCGGGCACACGCCAACATCCAGAAGGACGGCACCTATTCGGTAATCCCCCGTATGTGGGGCGGCACCGCGACCGTGGGCGAACTGGCAGCCATCGCTAAAGTCGCCCAGAAATACGATGTCAAGGAAATCAAAATAACAGGCGGCCAGCGCCTGGGCATCTACGGCATAAAGAAGCCCGATCTTCCTGCTGTCTGGGGTGAATTGACCGACGCCGGCCTGGTTTCCGGTCATGCCTACGCCAAAGGCCTTCGCACGGTAAAAACCTGTGTCGGACTGGAATGGTGCCGCTTCGGCACACAGGACTCCACATCCCTCGGCAAACAGCTCGAACGCCTGACCTGGGGCAATTGGACGCCGCACAAGTTCAAAATGGGCGTCTCCGGCTGCCCGAGGAACTGCGCCGAGGCATCCATCAAAGACTTCGGCGTGGTCTGCGTCGAATCAGGATTCGACCTGCTGGTCGGCGGCAACGGCGGCATCGAACTGCGCGGCACCGACAAGCTCTGCCACGTCGCGACGGAAGCCGAGGTGCTGGAATACTGCGCCGCCTTCATGCAGCTTTACCGGCAGGAAGCGCGTTACCTCGACCGCACCGCCCCGTGGATCGAGCGCGTCGGCATCGCCTATGTGCGAGCCCGCATCGTCGACGACCCCGAAGGGCGGCGCGAACTGGAAAAAAGGTTCCTGCACGCGCAGAGCTTTCTGCAGGACGATCCCTGGGCGGAACGGGCCAACCGCGGGTTGGACGCGACCGAATTCAAACCCCTCGCCGCACTGGTGTGAGATGGCGATCATGACATGGGTCCAGGTTTGTGCCTTGAACGATATTCCGGCCCTGGGCGCCCGCACCATTCCGGCGCCGAAGGGAGAAATCGCGGTGTTCCGCTGCGGCGACGACAGCGTGTTCGCCGTGCTGAACCGCTGCCCGCACAAGCAAGGCCCGCTGTCGGAGGGCATCGTCCACGGCCACCGCGTCGCCTGCCCGCTGCACAACTGGGTCATCGACCTGGAAAGCGGGGAGGCCGTGGCCCCCGACATCGGCTGCACCCCGAAAATCCCCACGAAAGTGGTGGATGGAGTGGTTTTTCTGGGCATGGAAGACGCCTGAACCGGCAACGTTAGGAGAGCCGCATTGTCATATCTCGTACCTTCTGAATTCGTGACCAAAATGGTGGATGCCGGGGAATCTAAAATCTTCATGTCCACGCGCGACACGGTCATTCGGGCCTACATGGCCGGCGCCATTTTGGCCTTGGCGGCGGTCTTCGCGGTGACCGTCAGCGTGCAAACCGGAGTGCCCATCGTCGGTGCCATTCTGTTTCCGGTCGGCTTTTGCATGCTTTATCTGCTGGGCTTCGATCTGCTGACCGGCGTGTTCGTTCTGTGCCCCCTCGCACTGCTCGATAAGCGCCCCGGCGTGACCCTGTCGGGTGTGCTGCGGAACTGGGGGCTGGTATTCATTGGCAACTTCGCCGGCGCCTTCACCGTGGCCCTGATGATGTCGATCATTTTCACCTTCGGCTTTACGACCGAACCGGACAAGGTCGGTCAGATCATCGGTAATATCGGCGCTGGCCGCACAGTCGGCTATGCGGCCCACGGCGCCGCCGGCATGCTGACGTTGTTCATCCGCGGCGTGCTCTGTAACTGGATGGTGTCAACCGGCGTGGTCGGCGCCATGATCTCCACCACCGTCAGCGGCAAGGTGATCGCGATGTGGATGCCGATCATGCTGTTCTTCGGAATGACGTTCGAGCACTCCGTTGTGAACATGTTCCTGTTCCCGGCTGGCCTGATGCTGGGCGGAAAATTCACCATCATGGATTACTTCATCTGGAATGAACTTCCGACCGTCGTTGGCAACCTGGTTGGCGGGCTGGCATTCACCGGGTTGACGCTGTACGCTACCCACGTGAAGACAGGGCCGAAGCGTTCCTTCGGCTAACCGCGAGCGGGGAAGCGGATGGCGCGCGAACTGAAGCTCTCCATCGGACAGTATTCCGACCGCGGCCGCAAGGAGGTCAACCAGGATTTTCACGGCGCCATGATCCCCACACAACCGTTGCTCGGGTTGAAGGGGATCGCGGTGGGGTTGGCTGACGGTATCAGCAGCAGCGCCGTTAGCCACAGCGCCAGTGAGTCGGCCGTCGGGGGATTCCTGGCGGATTACTACTGCACCCCGGAGTCATGGTCGGTCAAAACATCGGCCCAGCGCGTGATCGACGCCACCAATTCCTGGCTGCACGCGCAGACCCGCCGTGGCCAGCACGCTTATGACCAAGACAAAGGCTACGTCTGCACGCTGGACGTCATGGTCTTCAAGTCGAGGGCCACGCACATCTTCCATATCGGTGATTCCCGCGTCTACCGGCTATCGGGCCATTCTCTCGAACAACTGACCGACGATCACCGTGTTTTCATATCCTCGGCGGAATCCTACCTCGGTCGCGCCTTGGGCGTGAACCCACAGGTCGAAATCGATTATCGGATGTTGCCCCTCGAAACAGGCGACGTTTTTGTCCTGGCGACGGATGGTGTCTACGAACACGTCAGTGCCAGCTTTATCGCTGGCGCCGTTGCGCGAGATCTGGACACTGGCGCCAAGGCAATCGTTGAGGAGGCATACAACCAAGGCAGCCCCGACAACCTTACGGTCCAGCTCGTTCGCATCGATGAACTACCGGATGGGGCCGTGGACGAGGTTCTCGGTCATGCCTCCGAATTGCCCCTACCACCGCTGCTCGAACCACGGATGGTTTTCGACGGCTACGAAATCGTCCGCCAAATTCACGCCAGCAGTCGCAGTCACATTTACCTGGCGTCGGACCAAGATACCGGCGCCGTCGTTGCGATCAAAATTCCATCCATCGATCTCCGCGGCGACCCCGACTACCTCCGCCGTTTCCTGATGGAAGAATGGGTCGCTCGTAGGATCGATAATGCCCATGTCCTGAAATCCCCCTCCCCCTCACGCGACAAGAAATTCATTTATACGGTTACCGAATTCGTCGAAGGTCAAACCCTGACGCAATGGATGATCGACAACCCCAGGCCCAATCTGGAAAGCGTACGGGGGATCGTCGAGCAGATTGCCACGGGACTGCGCGCCTTCCATCGATTGGAAATGGTGCATCAGGATTTGCGACCCGAGAATGTCATGATCGACAGGCTGGGGACCGTGAAGATCATCGATTTCGGGTCCACCAGGATCGCCGGTGTTATCGAAGCGGCGCCAACCACGGATCGCGACGGCGTACTCGGGACTGTGCAATACACAGCGCCGGAATACCTCCTGGGCGAAGGCGGTTCGCCGCGTGCGGACATATTCTCCCTCGGCGCGATAACGTATCAGATGCTGATGGGAAAATTACCCTATGGTGCGCATATGGGAAGGGCGCGGACCTGGACGCAACAACGGAAAGTCGCCCATGTCCCGGCGCGAGACAGCAATCGCACGCTGCCGGAATGGATCGACGGGGTTCTCCGCAAGGCCGTGCATCCAGACCCCGGCAAGCGCTACGGCGAGCTGTCCGAGTTCACTTTCGATCTGCGTCACCCCAATCCGGCATTCCTCAATCCCGTGCCATTACCGCTGATCGAGCGTAACCCGCTGTTGTTCTGGCAAGTTCTGACAGCGGTTCTCGTGTGCATCATCATGCTGCTTCTCATCTATCCCATCCGGCACTAAAGCCGGCTCATGAGACACCCTGTGTCAACGCCCTCGGCCGTTAGAGCATGCCGCGCCGTCCCGTCCGGCCTCAAGGACGCTTCGCGCCGGCGCGCGCGCCGGTCACCTTTGGTGATCCTTGACCCCGGCCGCGCCGCCGCGGCGTGGGA
>CAIYDT010000192.1 GCA_903924985.1 uncultured Acetobacteraceae bacterium | reverse complement strand
GGCAATGATCATGTCGCACATCATGGCCAGCTCGCAGCCGCCGCCGAGGGCGAAGCCGGCGACCGCGGCGATCACGGGCTTCTTGACCTTCAGCACCGCTTCCCAGCCGGAGCCGATGAAGTCTTCCATCATGGCCTCGGGGTTGGTGCGGTCGCGCATTTCCTTGATGTCGGCGCCGGCGGCGAAGGCGCGCTCATTGCCGGTGATGACGATGGCGCCGATGCCCTTGTCGGCGTCGAAGGCGAGCAACTGCTCGCCCATTTCCCGCACCAGCGCGTCGCACAGGGCGTTCATCGCGGCGGGGCGGTTCAGGCGGATCAGCCCGACCCTGCCTTGTGTTTCGACGAGGATGTTTTCGTAGGCGGCCATGGCGGATGCTCCCGGTTTTCCGGGGCGGTTCTAGCTACCGCTGCACCCGCGGACAATAGAACGTGCTGCGTCCGGCCTGGGTGATGCGCTTCACACCGTCGCAGGCTTTTCCACCGGGACAGGTCGGGCATGGCTCGTTCTCCCGCCCGTAGACCTTCCATGCGTGCTGGAAGTAGCCGAGTTCGCCGTTGGTCTGGACGTAATCCCGTAAGGAGGAGCCACCGGCGGCGATGGCTTCCTCCAGCGTCGCCTTGATCTCGGGCACCAGCCTCGCCGCGCGCGCGCCGGGAATGGTGTGGGCGGAGCGTTGGGGGGACACCTTGGCGCGGAACAGGGCCTCGCAGACGTAGATATTGCCGAGACCGGCGACGTTCTTCTGGTCCAGCAGGGCGCTTTTGATCGGTGTCTTCTTCCCCGCCAGCGCCTCGGACAGCGACGCCACGCTGAAATCGTCACCCAGTGGTTCGGGGCCGAGACCGGCCAGCAGCTTGTGCTGGTCTTCTGCCTCCGTCCGCACGAGATCGATGGATCCGAAGCGGCGCGGGTCCACGAAACCAACCCGCCAGCCCTCATCGGTTTCCAGCACCACGTGCTCGTGCAAAGTGTCCTGGTTGGGGCGGTTCGGGCCGATCAGCATCCGCCCGGACATGCCGAGGTGCAGTAGCACGGAGTCCCCGCCATCCAACCGCATCAGGATATATTTCGCCCGCCGCCGGAAACTGGTTACCCTCGCGCCGGTCAGCCGGACGGCCAAACCCGGCGGCATGGGCCATCGCAGATCGGGGCGGTTGACCAGCGCGCGCGTAATCACCCGCCCTTCCAGGCGGGCGGCGAGGCCGCGCATCACGGTTTCGACTTCGGGGAGTTCCGGCATGATGGTCGGGCACGCTATAGAGTGACGCCATGAGCGACAACCCAGCCACCGAGACCGCCGATTTCGGCTTCCGTAGCGTCCCCCGCGCGGAGAAGGCCGGCATGGTGCGCGCGGTGTTCGAGAGCGTGGCGCCGAAATACGACCTGATGAACGACCTGATGTCGTTGGGCGTGCACCGCGTGTGGAAGCGCATCTTCGTCAGCGACCTCGATCCCCGGCCGCATCACCAACTGCTGGACCTCGCGGGCGGCACCGGGGACATCACCTTCGGTTGGCTGGCGCAGGGCGGCGGCAAGGCCATTCTGTCGGACATCAACGCCGCCATGCTGTCGGTCGGGCGGGACCGCGCGCTGAACAAGGGGCTGGTTGGGGACGTTTCCTTTCTGGTCGCCGACGCCGAACGACTGCCGCTGCCGGACCGCGCGGTCGACCGCGTGTCCATCGCTTTCGGCCTGCGCAACTGCACCGACAAGGATGCCGTTCTCCACGAGGCTCGGCGTGTCCTGAAACCCGGCGGGCGGTTCCTGTGCCTGGAGTTCTCCAAGGTGCGCGTCGCCGCGCTGGCGCCGATTTACGACGCGTGGTCGTTCAAAGCCCTGCCCCGGATCGGCCAGATCGTTGCTAAGGACGGCGACAGCTACCAATATCTGGCGGAGAGCATTCGCACCTTCCCGGATCAGGAGCGGTTGGCGGGGATGATGCGGTCGGCGGGATTCTCCCGGGTCAGCGTGCGCAATTTGTCGGGCGGCATCGCGGCCATACATGCGGGGTGGCGGTTATGAAACGCGTTCTGCTGATCGTCTCAGGCGGCATCGCCGCGTTCAAGGCACTGGAGCTTATCCGGTTGCTGCGTAAGTCCGGCTATGGCGTCACCTGCGTGACGACCGAAAACGCCGAGCAGTTTGTCACGCCGCTGTCCCTGCAGGCACTCAGCGAGAACAAGGTATTCGGGAAACTGTTCTCGCTGACCGATGAGAGCGAGATGGGGCACATCCAGCTGTCCCGGTCGGCGGATTTGCTGGTGGTGGTGCCGGCGACGGCGAACATCCTTGCGAAAGCGGCGGCGGGCATCGCGGACGATCTGGCCTCCACCGTATTGCTGGCGACCGACAAGCCGGTGCTGATGGCGCCGGCGATGAACGTGCGGATGTGGCTGCATGCGGCGACGCAGGCGAACATGAAGACGCTGGTATCGCGCGGCGTGCACGTCGTCGGGCCGGACGAGGGCGCGATGGCGTGCAACGAGTTCGGGCCGGGACGCATGGCGGAACCTCCGGCAATTCTCGCGGCGATCGAAGCATTGCTGCATCCCCCCGGCGTCTTGTCCGGCAGGCA
The DNA here is from genome assembly GCA_903924985.1 of uncultured Acetobacteraceae bacterium. Taxonomy (GTDB): domain Bacteria; phylum Pseudomonadota; class Alphaproteobacteria; order Acetobacterales; family Acetobacteraceae; genus Rhodopila. Next base: position 17,727 of record CAIYDT010000192.1, on the reverse strand, counting down.
CGTCATCGTGACCAGCGGGCCGACGCATGAGCCGATCGACCCGGTGCGGTATATCGCCAATCGTTCGTCCGGCCGGCAGGGGCACGCGATTGCCGCCGCTTTGGCCGGTTTGGGGGCGCGGGTCACGCTGGTCAGCGGGCCGGTTACCGTTCCCGATCCGGCCGATGTGACGGTGGTGCGGGTGGAAAGTGCTCGGGAAATGCTGGATGCCTGCCAGAGCGCCCTGCCCGCCGATGCGGCCGTGTTCGCCGCCGCCGTTGCCGATTGGCGGGTGGCGAACGCATCGGATGGAAAAATCAAGAAGCGGCCGGGTGTCGCGGCACCGACGCTGGAACTGGTGCCCAACCCCGACATCCTGGCGACCATCGCCGCCGCCGGCCCGCATCGGCCTCGGGTGGTGGTTGGCTTCGCGGCGGAGACCGACGATCTGCTGGCCAATGCCCAAGCCAAGCTGGTGCGCAAGAATGCCGACTTCATCGTCGCCAATGATGTCTCCCCTGAGACCGGCATCATGGGCGGAACGGAGAATGCCGTGCACCTGATCAGTGCCTCGGGCGTGGAAGAGTGGCCACGCCTCGCCAAACATGAGGTCGCCCAGCGGCTGGCCTTAAAGATCGCGGAGGCGTTGCACTGAGCGGCACCACGACAATCCGTCGCCTGGAGCATGCCGATCTGCTGGCGTATCGTGCCGTCCGGTTGGAGGCATTGCGGCACCATCCTGAAGCGTTCAGCAGCGCCTATGAGGATGAATCGGCGGAGTCCCTCGATACTTACAAACGCATGATCGCGGTGCCGCCGAGTGCAACGTTTGGGTGTTTCGTGGACGGCGCGCTGGTGGGGATTACGGGGTTGATGGTCTCACCTCGTTTGAAGCTTCGGCACAAGGGTACGATCGTCGGCGTTTACTTGCAGCCAGCCCATCGCAGCCACGGGCTCGCGCGTCGACTGATCGAGACCGCGATCGAGGAAGCGCGGCGGGCCGGGGTTATCTCGTTGCTATTGAATGTAACCGTTGGCAATGAGCCTGCCGAGCGGCTTTATTACGGTTTGGGATTTCGGCGGTATGGGCTGGAGGAGCGGGCACTGCGCATCGGCGACGACTATGTGGATGAGGCTATGATGAGTCTCATCCTCGATTGATTTTGGGCTAACCAGTCCGGCTTATCCTGAGCCGGGCACGCACCGCCCGACATCCGGATAAGCCGGCTCCGAACCACTAATCCTTCAACGCCAACTCATCCCCCGCCAGCCGCTCGCACCATTTCGCCATCTCGGTGTGATCCGCCGCCGACCCGAACATGGTTTCGGCGGATACGATCATCTCCCGCACCAGGGCACTCAGCGGCGTCGCCGTCCCCGTCTCCCGCCCGATCTGCATGGCGATGGACAGGTCCTTCGCCAGCAGCCCTATGGTGAATCCGGCGTCGAATTTCCGCGACAGCACGAACTGGCGGAATTTCTTCACCGTCGAATTGTTCATCCCCGTCGCGGCGTTCAGCACGTCGGTCATCACCCCGGGGTCGAGCCCGAAGCGCTGGCCAACCAGCAGGGCCTCGATCCCGATCAGAAAACCGCCGGTGCTGACCATATTGTTCAGCGCCTTCACCGCCTGGCCCGCGCCCACGTCGCCGGCGCGCAGGATGGATGTGCCCATCGCCGACAGCACCGGCTTCATGCGCTCGATCGTGGCCTCATCGCCGCCGACCATGATCGCGAGTTGCCCGGTCTTGGCGCGCGGCACGCCGCCCGACACCGGCGCGTCGATCATGATGCCCCCCAAAGCCGCGACCTTTTCGGCCAAAACCTGGGTGTGGGACGGGACACCCGAGCTCATTTCGATGATGACGGTGCCGGGTTTCATACCCGCGAAAATGTTGTCGTCGCCGCCGGATAGCACCCGTTCCACGATCACGCTGGTGGGCAGCATGGTCACGATCACATCCGACGCCCCGGCCAGCTTCGCCAGCGTATCCGGGGCGAAACCACCCACCTGCTGGACGAAATTATTGGCAACCTCCTGACGGGCGTCGGCGACGTTGACGGTGAAACCGGCGTTCACCAGGCAGGCGGCCATGGGCCAGCCCATGTTGCCGACGCCAACGAAGCCGACGGTTGGTTTATCGGTCATGGTGAATTAACCCTTCTTCGCCGCGTCGACTTCCTTGAAGACCTCGGTGGCGATCTTGAACGCCTCCAGCGCCGCGGGGATGCCGCAATAGGCGCCGACCTGGATTAGCACTTCCTTAATCTCGTCCCGCGACACGCCATTGGTCAGCGCCGCCCGCAAATGCAGCCGCAGCTCGGCGCCGCGGTTCAGGGCCGAGAGCATGCCGAGGTTGATGATGCTGCGCGTCTTGCGGTCCAGGCCCGGCCGGGTCCAGGCCATGCCCCAGGCGATCTCCGTCGTCATCTGCTGGAACACCGCGTTGAAATCGTCGGCACGGGCCAGGGAGGCATCGACATAGTCGGGGCCCAGTACCTCCCGCCGGACTTCGAGGCCCTTCTTGAACAATTCGCTCTGGTATTCGGGGCGGTTGGGAACGTCGACCATGGGGGCCTCCTGAGGGGTCATTAAGGTGGCGGGACCCTAAAGATTGCCACCGGCCCCGACAAGCGGTTCACTCCCGCCCAACCGACGGAGGAAACCCCACCATGGAACCCACATACGAAATCCTGGCCCTGCGCTACGCCTTGTTCAACGACCGGCTGCATTTTCAAAACTTCATCATCCCGCCCGACGACCACGCGTCCATCGACCCCATGGATTTCTACATCTTCGCCATTCGCGGTAACGGCCGCACCATCGTGATGGACACCGGCTTCAGCCCGGAATCCGGCGCCCGCCGCGGCCGCACCATCCTGCGCACCCCCGCCCAGGCGCTGCTGGACGCCGGCATCGACCCGACCCATGTCCAGGATGTGGTGCTCACCCACATGCATTGGGACCACGCCGGCGGCATGGCGTATTTTCCGCGCGCCCGGTTCCACATCCAGCAGGCGGAGATGACCTACTGCACCGGTGGATGCATGTGCGAACCGTTTCTGCGGCGCCCTTACGATGTGGAGGATGTCCGCGGCGCGGTCGACGCGCTCTATTCAGATCGCCTGAACATCTACGAGGGCACGAAAGAGATCGCGCCCGGCATCTCGCTGCACCTGATCGGCGGACACTCCGGCGGCATTCAGTCCATCCGGGTGCCGACAAAGCGCGGCTGGGTGGTGCTGGCGGGGGATGCCACGCATTATTGGCGCAACATCCGGCTGCGGAACCCGTTCCCCGTGGTGTACGACGTGGGCCGCATGCTGAAAGGGTTCGATATCCTGAACGGCCTGGCGGACGGCCCGGACCACGTGATCCCCGGCCATGACCCGTTGATCCTGAAGAACTTCCCGCCGCTTGGCACCAACACCGAAATCGTGCGGCTGGACCTGCCGCCGATCGCATAACGCCCTCGCTCTCCCGGCGGAGGGGCAAGGGAGAGGGATCGCGACAGGCCGATGCAGCGCCGCTACCCTGGCGCCATGCCGCCCGCCCCCGTCAGAGCCTGGGTTCGCCTGCCCTCCGGTCACCGGCTGGATTTGCTCGATCCCACGCCGTTCGATTGGACGGATGAGGACCTTGCCCTCGGTCTGGCGCGCACCTACCGCTGGGGCGGGCATTCCGCCTGGCCGCTGCCGCTGTCGGTAGCGCAGCACTCGCTGCTGGTATTGGCGCTGCGCCGCCAACTCAGCCCTACCGGCTTGTCCGACGCCGCCGCCCGCCGCGAGCTGCTGCACGACGCCGATGAGGGGCTGCTGGGATTCGACCCGATCTCGCCGCTGAAGCCGTTTCTCGGCGCCGGCTACGCTGCGTTGGCCGCACGCCTGCAAGCTGCGATTGCCGCCCGCTACGTCCTGCCCGCCTGGGTCCCCGAGGACAAGAAAGCCCACAAACGCGCCGACCGTATCGCCGCCGCCTCGGAGGCCATCCATGTCGTGGGCTGGACGCGGGATGAAGTGCGCAAGACCCTGCGCATCATCGACCGCCCGGTGGACACCGACCCTCTGGCCACATGGCTGTCTGTGAAACCGTGGGAGCCATGGGCCGCGGACCAGGCGGCGGAGGCGTTCCTGCGCATGCTCCGCCGGTTGGCGCCGTAGATGCTTCGGGTCCTCAAACGCCTGGTGCAAGGCCTGGGTCTTCTGGTGCTGCTGATGGCGATCACGGGCGCCGGCCTGCTCTGGGCCACTTTGCCGGCGTCCCAGGGAACCGAGCGCATTCCCGGCCTGACTGCGCCCGTCCGCATCGCGTTCGACCCCGACGGCATCCCCCGCATCCACGCCGCCACCGAATGCGATGCCGCCGCCGCGCTCGGGTTCGTGCACGCCCGCGACCGCATGTTCCAGATGGAGCTGATGCGCCGCGCCGCCGCCGGCCGACTGTCGGAGCTGGCGGGGCCGTCCACGCTATGGCTGGACCGGACGATGCGTACCCTCGGCCTGGCGCGCGCGGCCCGAGCGGATTACGCGACGCTGCCAGCGGATACCAAGACGGTGCTCGAGGCCTATGCCAGCGGCGTGAACGCCTGGATCGCCGCCAAAGGGCGATTCGCAGCGCCGGAGTTTCTGCCCCTCGGCGCGCCGGAGCCGTGGCAGCCCTCCGACAGCCTGCTCTGGGCCAAGACCATGGGACTGTACTTGTCCGCCAACTGGCGGGCGGAGCTGTCGCGCCTGTCGCTACAGGGCCGGTTGCCGCAAAACATGATCGACGAGTTATGGCGCTCCGATCCGCCCCGGCAGCACGCCGAACGCGCGCCGGACCCCGGACTTGCCGACGCCGCCGCGCGGTTGGCCTCCGTTTTGCCGACCTTCCCAGACCCCTGGACGCAGCCGGAGTCCGCGTCGAACGAGTGGGCGGTCGACGGTCCCCACAGCGCAACGGGGGCACCGATCCTGGCGGGGGACCCGCATCTGGGGTTCGGCTTTCCCGGCATCTGGTATCTGGCGCGCATCGACACGCCGGACGCGACGCTGGCCGGCGCCACCGCGCCCGGGGTGCCTTTCCTGGTCCTCGGCCACAACAAGGACGTCGCCTGGACCTTCGCCACCACCGACGCCGACGTACAGGACGTGTTCGTCGAGGTCCCCGATGAACCTCTGACAACCCGCGAGGAACGAATCCGGGTGCGTGGCCAGCCCGATGAGGTGCTGACCGTGCGGGAAAGCCGGCACGGGCCGGTTATCAGCGACATCGTGGGCGTTTCTGGAAAAGTCCTGGCGGTGTCCATGGCCAATTTGCAGCCCGGCGACAGCGCCTCAACCGGCCTGCTGGCGCTCAATCGCGCCCGGTCGGTGACGGAGGCCGGCGCGGCGGCACCGGCCATTTCCTCCCCCGTGCAGAACCTGCTGGTGGCGGACCGGGAGACCATCGGCCAGTTCACGACCGGCCGCATCCCCATCCGCCGCGCCGGGGACGGCTCGGCGCCGGTGCCGGGCGACGGTGCGTTCGACTGGATCGGCTGGGCTTCGGGCGCCGATCTGCCGCACACTGTCGCCCCGGCCAGTGGACGGCTGGTCAACGCCAATGAGCGGATCGCGCCGCCCGACTTCCCTGTCTTCCTCGGCCGCGACTGGTACAGCGACTGGCGGGCGCGGCGAATAAACGCCCTGTTGGACGGGTTGCCCCGGGCAGTGCCGAGCGATTTCGCACGCATGCAGACCGATGTGGGCAGCACCTTTGCCGTCCACATCCTGCCGGTTCTGCGAATCGCCACGACGGTGTTCGACGGCTGGAACGGCGACGTGACAATGGATGCGCCGCAGCCGTTGGTGTTCAACAAATGGCTGCGGGAATTCCATCGGCTGGTGTTCCAACGTGCCGGGCTGGAGCCGAACTACGGCGGCCCGATGGCCGATTTCGTGGGTTTTGTCCTGTCCCCGGCCGGGGCGCACTGGTGCGGCGGGGATTGCGCGCCGCTGGTGAAGCAGGCGCTGGACATTGCAACCGGGACACAGGGCCTCTGGGGCGCCGCGCACCCGGCCGTCTTCGCCCACCCGCTCTTTCGCGGCATCCCGGTCCTGAGCGACCTCACCACGCTGTCCATCCCCAGCCCCGGCGACGACACCACGCTCGACCGGGGAACCCCCAACGGACGGATGGAGAGTGTGCACGGCGCCAGCTACCGGGGCGTCTACGATCTGTCCGACCTCGACCGCAGCTTGTTCATGCTGGCCCCCGGCCAGTCCGGCAACCCGTTGCGCGGCCATGCGAGGGACCTGCTGCGGCGCTGGCGGGATGGTGCTACGCTGACCCTCGGCCGCGAACCTGCCGCCATCGCTGAAAGCATCGAGCTGACACCATGAGCTTCGACCAGGATGACTATCTGACCATCGGGGTGATCTCCCGCCGCTGCATCGCGTGGGTGGTGGACCTCATTCTGATCGGGTTGCTGTGGGTGCTGCTGTGGTGGGTATTGGGGATGTTCGGGGTGCTGACGCTGGGCCTAGGCTTCGGGCTGCTGCCGCTGCTGACATTCGTGCCGTTTTGCTACCACCTGTTCTCCCTGCTAGGGGCGGCCAGCGCCACGCCGGGGCAGCGGATGATGGGGCTGACAGTGCGGCGGGACGACGATTTCGGTCCACCGACACTGGCGCAGGCGGTGGTGTCCACGCTGCTGTTCTACGCCACGCTGGCGACATCGGGGCTATTGCTGGTGGTGGCGCTGTTCACGGTGCGGCGGCGGACGCTGCACGATTTGCTCAGCGGGCTGGTGGTGGTGCGTTCACGAGCGCTCGCCTCATTGACCCCGCGGGCAGGACCCTGGAACATGTACCATAGTTCCCCAGACCGGGGTTCCTCCGCCAAGGGGTCCTGAGGCAGCCGCATGTCCTCCTACAAGCCGCCCCGCCGCCCGCAGTTTTTTTACACCACGGCGCCTCTGCCCTGCCCCTATGTGGCGGGCCGCACCGAGCGGAAGGTCGTGACCGAAATCACCGGGCCAGACGCGGACGCGCTGCACGACCGGCTGTCGCGGGCGGGTTTCCGCCGGTCTCACAACATTGCCTACGCCCCGGTCTGCCCGAACTGCCAGGCCTGCGTACCCATTCGCATCCCGGTAAAAACCTTCCAGCCGGACCGCACTCTGCGCAAAATCGCCCGAGCCAACGCGGATTTGGAGAGCTTCCTCGTCCCGCCTCGCGCCACGGCGGAGCAGTTCCAGTTGTTCCAACACTACCAGCGCGTCCGCCACGGCGACGGCGACATGGCGACCATGGGCTATTACGACTACCGCGCGATGGTCGAGGACACGCCGATCCAGACCATGGTCGTGGAGTACCGCGACGCCGAAGAAAGCCTGATCGGCGCCTGTCTGGTCGATCACCTCGCCGATGGGCTGTCCGCCGTATACAGCTTTTTCGCGCCAGGGCTGGAGAAACGCTCCCTCGGCACCTACGCGGTACTGTGGCTGATCGAACATGCCCGCCAGCTCGGTTTGCCATACGTCTATCTCGGCTATTGGGTGCCGGAGAGCCGCAAGATGGCCTACAAGGCCCGGTTCCGGCCGAGCGAGGTGCTGATGCACGGCACCTGGCGGATGCTGACGGAGGCAGATCTGACGCCGGCAGAGCAGGAAGCACTTGTGCCGGAAACCGCGTCTTGAACGAACCGGATTGGCTCGTGTGGGCCCGGGAAATCCAGGCGGTGGCACAGACCGGGCTGGCGTTCACCAAGGACCCGTATGACACCGAACGCTACCACGCGCTGCGGGCGCTGTCGGTACGGATCATGGAGACCCATACCGGGGTAGATGCCGCCGTGGTCGCGGATTTGTTCGCGTCCGAAGTCGGGTATGCGACCCCGAAACTGGGCGTTCGCGGCGCTGTATTCGACTCCAAGGGCCGCATCCTCCTGGTCCGCGAGGCCATCGATGAGGGCCGTTGGACCCTGCCCGGCGGCTGGGCCGAGGTGAACCAGACCCCCGCCGAGTCCGTGGTGCGTGAGGTGTTCGAGGAATCCGGCTACCGCGTCCGCCCCGTGAAACTGGCCGCCGTCTGGGACCGCGCCAGGCAGGGCCACCCCGCCGGCTCGGCGTCCGTGGTGAAGCTGGCCTTCGTCTGCGCGCTGGAAGGCGGGTCGCCCACGACCAGCCTGGAAACCACCGGCTCCGGCTGGTTCGCCGCAGACGCCATTCCGGCGGATTTGTCGGTCCGCCGCACCCTGCCGCACCAGATCGCCCGCATGTTCGACCACTGGCGGGACCCCGCCTTGCCCACCGACTTCGAATAGGATTCTTCCCCAATGGACCGCATCCGCATTACTGCCGGCCCCTTCGTCTTCGGAGCGAGGTTCGAAGACACTAACGCCCCCTATAGCTGCGCCGCCTTCCGCCAGCTGCTGCCCTACCGCCAGCGCATCATTCACGTCCGCTGGAGTGGGGAAGCGTGCTGGATTCCGCTGGGGGACCACGACTTTGGGCTTGGGTTCGAGAATGCCACCAGCTACCCGGCGCCGGGGCAAATCCTGCTGTATCCCGGCGGGATCAGCGAGACGGAGATCCTGTTGGGGTATGGGGCATGCCAGTTCGCCAGCAAGGCCGGCCAGTTGGCGGGGAACCATTTTCTGACGATCGATCAGGGGGAGGGGAACCTGACAGCGCTTGGAAAGATGGTACTGTGGCAGGGGGCGCAGGATATCGAGTTCGCGGCGGCGTAGGAGAATTGCTGTGTTGCCGATGTGGCAACAATAAGCCGGGCACGCCCGCCGCCGCTCGGCTCCTGCCCAGTCAGCTTGCCCGATAGAACGGCTTATCCCCCTTCACCGTCACCCGGTACCCCGAACGCACGTTCGGGAAATAATCCCACATCGCGATGTGCTGGACGCAGCGATTATCCCAGAAGGCAATGCTGTCGGCTTCCCACCGGAAGCGCACCTGCCAGTGCGGGCGGCCGCAATGCTCATGGAGAAACGACAGGATGGCCCGAGATTCCGCCTCCGGCACGTCTTTCATATGGGTGGTGAACACCGGGTTCACGTAGATCGCCTGCCGCCCGGTCACCGGATGGGTGCGGATCACCGGGTGCTCCGCTTTTGGGAACACCTTGGGTGTGGCGTCCCCGATGATCTGGTTCGTGCGGCTGTAGCCGGGCGCGCCGTCGTGGATCGCGGTCAACCCCGACAGGAACTGCTTCATCGGCGCCGACAGCGCGTCATAGGCCGCGTACATACTGGCGAAGATCGTGTCCCCGCCGATCGGAGGAATGACCTTCAAATTCAGGATCGAGCCCATAGGCGGTTCGGGATCGCACGACACGTCCGAATGCCAACGCTCCCCCGACACCCGCTTAGATCCGGCGTCGGCATGAATGGGCAGGATTTCCGGATGCCCGTCCGGCCCCTTGGTGTTGGGATGGATCGACAGCTCCCCAAACAGCCGGCCGAACGCCTTATGCTCGTCGAGCGTGAGCTTCTGGTCGCGCAAGAAAATAACCTGATGCGCCATCAGCGCGTCGTGCACTTCTTGAAACTGCTGGTTTCCCAGAGGCTTGCGCAGGTCGATGCCCGAGACCTCGGCACCAATAACACCCGTGGACGGCTTCACCTGGATGGTTTCGTAGGACATCGGACACCCCCTGTTTCCAGGGAGCGTATGCCTCTACCCAATTTGGTTCAACGCCGCCGCAAATCACCCACCGCGCTGGTACCGGGCGCAGCGGATCACCAACAGGTCGCTGAAGTACCGATTGATCCGCGCGCTCCAGGGCGTGCGGGCGGCCTTGTTCCAGGCGTCCGAACGGGATGCATCGACGGATTCCAGGTTGTACAGCGCCAGGTATTTGCGTTCGCGGGCCGGATCGTCCGACCGGAACCGCCGTGCCGTGATGACCCCCGGCACGGACGCCAGGAACGGGACGTGTTCGGTGTTGTACCACTCGTTGAACTCGTCCTCGGCGGCGGGATCGACGTTCATGGAGGCCACCAGCAAGCCCCCCGCGTTCGGCGGGCTGACCACGTCGCCGGGTAGGATCTGATCCCCGGTGAAGCGCATGATGCGCTTCGCCTTGTTGGTCACCCGCTTGGTCCAGGGCGAGCCATTGGCGCCGCCCACAGCCAGATAGGGCGGGGATTGCAGCACCGAAAGCGACTCAAGGTCGTAGGTGGCAATGGCATATGTCGGATCATCCGCCCCGATCCACCGCGTCGCGTTCATGATCCCGGGCACGCGCAGCCGCTCCGGCACATGCTCCGTGTCGTACCAGTCGTGGAATTCGTCGGCATGCGCGGTCGAGAAATCGAACGATGCGAACAGCAGGCCTTTGGCCATGGCGTTTACTCCCAGGATTGTTTCGCCCGATCCTGCCACGCGGCCGAGTTGCCGGGAAGCGGGGCAGCGGTTAGCCTTTGTGGCAGCAAAACAGGAACCGCCGTACGATGAGCAAACACGTGGTCGCGACCGTGAACGACATCCCGCCGGGCGCCCGTAAACTGGTAACCGTGCGCGGGCGGCCGATCGCGGTGTTCAACCTCGGCGGCGAATATTTCGGCCTGTTCAACCGCTGCCCGCACCAGGGCGGCCCAATGTGCGAGGGCATCCTGACCGGCCTGATCGAGTCCGATGAGCCCGGCCACTACCAATACTCCCGCAAGGGCGAGATCCTGCGCTGCCCCTGGCACGGCTGGGAATTCGACGTCCGCACCGGCCAAAGCTTCTGCGATCCGGAGAAAATCTCCGTCCGCAGCTATCCAATGGAGATCGCCGAGGGCCAGCGTGTGGTGCAGGGCCCCTACGTGGCGGAAACCGTTCCGGTAACGGTTGAAGAGCAGTACGTCGTCATCGACCTCTGACGATCGGCGGGCGCGCGTTCAGCGCGTCCTTGTCGAAGCCGGCGACACGTTTGTAGGCGGCGGCGGTGCCTTCCAGTTCCTCAGGGGTCAGCACGTCCTCGATGCGGTCGAACCCATTGGGCGCGCGCTGTTCGACCAGTTGCATCACCTGCTCCGGCCCGTTGCCGCGGTTTGCCAGCACGATGCGCGATGTCGCCGGGCGGCGTTCGGCTTCGTAGGCGCGTAGCGCCTGTTCGGTAGGGCCATGGGTCTGAACCTCCCGCGCCAGTACCCGAGCATCGAGAATGCCTTGGGAAGCACCGTTGGAACCGATGGGATACATCGCGTGCGCCGCGTCCCCCAGCAGCGTGACGCGCCCGAAGGTCCAGCGGTCCACGGGGTCGCGGTCGACCATCGGGTATTCGTAGCAGTGCTCCGCCGCCTGGATGATGGCCGGCACGTCCAGCCAGTCGAAGCGCCATGTGGAAAAATGTGGCAGGAATTCCTCCAGCCGGCCGGCGCGGTTCCAATCCTCCCGCCGCCACGCGTGATCGGCGCGGAATTTGCGTTCGGCGATCCAGTTGATGGTTGCCTCGCCCTTATCGGCGGCCGCGCGGGAAATCGGGTAGGCCACGAACTTCTGGAACTCGTGCCCCGCCATGATCATGCTGCGGCCGGTGAGGAACGGTTTCGCGGATGTCACGCCCCGCCACAGGATCGCGCCGTTCCAAACCGGCGGGCCCTCATCGGGATACAAACCCGCCCGCACCGCCGAGTGGATGCCGTCGGCGGCGATCAGCAAGGAACCCTCCGCGCTGCCGGCGGGTTCCCCGGTGCGTCGGTTGGTGAAATGGGCGCGAATGCCGGTGGTCGTTTCGTCCCATCCGGTCAGATGGTGGGCGGTGACGACACTGTCGGGGCCAAGACGCTGCCGAACCGCGTCCAGCAGGATCATCTGCAATACGCCGCGATGGATCGAAAACTGCGGCCAGTTGTAGCCGGCGGCGACACCGCGAGGTTCGCTCCAAATCCGCTGCCCACGTTTGGAGAAATACGCCAGTTCGGCGGTCGGGATGGCCGTGGCGGCAAGCTGGTCCTGCAATCCCAGCTCCGATAGCTCCCGCACCGCATGAGGCAGCGTGTTGATGCCGACGCCCAGGGGTTGGATGGAGTCCGTGCTTTCGAACACCCGGCATTCGACGCCGATCTGGTGCAGGCTTAACGCGAGGGTCAATCCGGCGATGCCCCCGCCGGCAATCAGGACGGTCATCGCGTTTCAGACATCCTTTTGAAGGCGCATATTCCTGGTTTGAGCGATCATCGGACAACCTGTCGAGATGGCCCGGCTTGTCCCGGCCATCCATCGCGGCACCGTGCCGTTGGGGATGGCCGGCACGGGGGGCCGGCCATGACGATTGGCCTCAGCTATTTCTTCACCCCCAGCCCCCGCATGAACTGGTCCCGGATACGCGACGGATCGCGCTCCGTCGTGTCCACCGGCTTGTTGTTGTCGATCCGGCAGCCGATCAGCCAGGGCCCGTCTTCCTTCAGGCCGCGGTCGATCATTTCCTCGAACGCGCTTTCGTCCGCGGCCCAGGCGCTCTGTGCCAGACCGGAGGCCCGAGCCACGGCCACGATATCGACCCCCTGATCGGTCAGCGTCTTCTGCCCGCCGGTGATCTGGTAAGCGCCGTTGTCCAGGATAACGACGATCAGGTTCTTCTGCGCCCGCGCAGCCACGGTGCCGAGGGCGCCGAGCTGCATGAGGATGGAGCCGTCGCCTTCAAGTGCGATGGTGCGGCGTTGCGGCTGCGCCAGCGCCACGCCCAAGGCGATGGGCACCGCCAACCCCATGCTGCCCAGCATATAGAAGTTCTGCTGGCGCCGGCCTTTGGGGTTGGCGGACGCCGCCCACAGGTCGAAATTGGAGTAGCCGATGCCACCGATCACCGCCTCATCCTGGTGCAGATGCGTCAGCATGCGCTGAGTGATGTCGTAGCGGTTCATCACCTTGGCCTGATCCCGGGTGACGGGCTGATTAGAAACGTGTGCCATGATGCGCCCCCCCTTAGGCCGTGAAGACTTTGCCGCCGGTCAGCAGCGGCGACAGGATGAAACACACTGGTCCCAGCGTGGCGACGGCCTGCCGGATGGAACGGTCGAAGATGAACTCGACCTCGTCCAGCCTTGTGATGGTGTGGTTCTCGATGGCGAGGCAGTCCAGCACCGGGCGCATGGTGCGCGCAACCAGCATCTGGCCGATGTTGAATTCGCCCAGCGTGCCGCGTTCGGACACGATCATCATCGTGGGGATCTGGAACGGCACGGACAGAGAGGCGAGCTGATTCGCCAGAGTCGCGAAGCCGCTGGTCTGCATCAGCAGGATCGAGCGTGTGCCGCCCATCCAGGCGCCGGCGGTAATACCCAGGCCCTCTTCCTCGCGCGGCACCGAGAAGGCGGTGAAGAAGGGGTCGGCATGCAGCAGGTCGATCAACGGCCGCAGCACGTTGTCAGGTACATAGGGCACCAGGGTCACGTTGTGCTGCTTCAGCACATCGCGAACGATCTCATACCAGGCGCGTTCGGCCATCTCCGTCTCCTCGGCAGCATGTCGCCCGCCCAATCGCATGCCTTGCCTAGTCCGGCAACCGTTCGTAGACAGGGCCTGACGCCCGAGGGGAAAAGAATGCCCGACCGCAAACAGACCTACGATGTCCTCGTCGCCGGTGGCGGCAACGCCGCCTTGTGCGCCGCCATTACCGCGCGCCAGGCCGGGGCGAGTGTGCTGCTGCTGGAAAGCGCCCCCAAGGCCTTCCGCGGCGGCAATAGCCGGCACACCCGCAATTTGCGGGCGATGCACAACGCGCCCAACGCGGTGCTGACCGACGCCTACAAGGAAGACGAGTACTGGGACGATCTTCTCCGGGTGACCGGCGGCAACACCAATGAGGAGATGGCTCGGATGACGATCCGGGCGTCCTCGGGCGTGTTCGACTGGATGAAGGCGTGCGGCGTGCGGTTCCAGCCGTCTCTGACAGGGACGCTGAACCTGGGCCGAACCAACGCGTTCTTCCTCGGCGGCGGCAAGGCGTTGCTGAACGCCTACTACCTGACGGCGGAAAAGCTGGGCATCGACATCCTGTACGACACCGAGGTCATCTCCATGAACATGGACGATGGCGCGGTGCGATCCATCGACATCACCTATCGCGGCTTTCCGGAGACGGTGTACGCGCGCTGTGTCGTCGCCTCCTGCGGCGGGTTCCAGGCGAATCTGGAGTGGATGCGGGAATTCTGGGGCGACGCGGTTGATAATTTCGTGATCCGCGGCACGCCGTATAACCGCGGCCGGGTGCTGAAGAACCTGCTGGACCAGGGCGTGGCGGCGATCGGCGACCCGACCCAGTGCCACGCGGTGGCGCTGGACGCGCGCGCTCCCAAATTCGACGGCGGCATTACCACCCGCCTGGACAGCGTCCCCTATAGCGTGGTCGTCAACAAGAACGGCGACCGCTTCTACGACGAAGGGGAGGACGTCTGGCCCAAGCGCTACGCCATCTGGGGCCGCCTGATCGCGCAGCAGCCGGATCAGATCGCCTACTCCATTTGCGACGCCAAGGCCTTCCCGCTGTTCATGCCGTCCGTCTACCCGGCGATCAAAGCCGACAGTATCGGTGAGCTGGCGCTCAAAATGAAGTTGGATCCCGCCAAGGTCATCGCCACCATCGACGCCTACAACGCCGCCGTGCTGCCCGGCCAGTCCTTTGACAACCTGAAGCTGGACGGCAACCGGACCGAGGGGCTGACCCCCAACAAAACCAACTGGGCACGCACCGTGGATAAGGGTCCGTTCTACGGCTACCCGCTGCGGCCCGGCATCACCTTCACCTACCTGAGCGTCAAAGTGAACGATAAAGCACAAGTACTGATGGAAAACGGCCAACCCACGGGCAACCTGTTCGCCTCGGGGGAGATTATGTCCGGCAACATCCTGGGCAAGGGCTACCTCGCCGGTTTCGGCATGACGATCGGCACGGTCTTCGGCCGCATCGCCGGGCAGGAGGCCGCGCGTCATGCAAGAAACTGACGCCGTTCTCAATGCCCGCCGCGAGATGGAGATCTGCAATGCCTGCCGGTATTGCGAGGGCTTCTGCGCGGTTTTCCCAGCCGTCGAGCTGCGCCGGGAGTTCTCCGCCGGCGACCTGAGCTATTTGGCCAACCTCTGCCACGGCTGCCGCGGCTGCTACTATGCCTGCCAGTACGCGCCGCCGCACGAATGGGGCATCAACGTGCCCCGCACCCTCGCGGAAGTGCGTGCCGAGAGCTATGCCGAATATGCGTGGCCGCAACCGCTCGCCCAGGCGTTCGAGCGCAATGGGGTCGTTGTTTCCCTGGTAACGGCCCTGTCCATCGCACTGATGCTGCTGATCGCCATGGCCATATCCTCCCCCGGGCAGTTCTTCGCTGCCCGTCCCATGGTGGCGGACGCATTCTTCACCGTGATCCCGCTCTGGGCGATGCAGATCGTGGGAGTCGGCACCTTTGGCTTCTCGCTGTTCGCGCTGTGGAAGGGTGCCGCGAACTTCTGGAAGGACGCCGGTGCCAAGCAGTCCATCACCGTCACCGCGATCGGCATCGCGCTGTGGGATGCCGTTACTTTGAAGAACCTCGGCGGCGGCGGCGACGGCTGCAACGACAATTCCGAGGCGTTTTCCATGCGCCGGCGGCATCTGCACCATGCGATGGCCGGCGGGTTCATGCTGTGCTTTGCCGCGACCACGGTGGGATTCATTTACCATGCCTTCATGGGCTGGGCCGCGCCCTACCCTTTCATGAGCCTGCCCGTGGTTCTCGGGACCGTCGGCGGCATTTTGCTGACCATCGGCACGGTCGGGCTGTTCGCCATGAAACTGGTCGAGGACCCCATGCCGGCCGTCCGCCGGCTACTCGGTGGAGACGTGGCGATGCTGGTGCTGCTGGCCTTGTCGGCCATTACTGGGCTGTTTCTGTTGGCGGTGCGCGCCAGCGGCGCGATGGGCATTGCCCTGGCCATCCACCTGGGCTTTATTCTGGCGCTGTTTCTGTTACTACCGTATTCAAAGATGGTTCATGGGGTGTACCGTTCCGCGGCCCTGCTCCGGCGGGCGATCGAGCGGGACATGAAACCGCTGGGCGGCGAATAGACTGAAAACGGGGATCATGGGCGCGAGGACCGTTAGGCCAAGGGAAGTCTGCAATTGGGGCCGGCGCTTGGTGGCGCGGTCCGTCCCGGCACGCACGCTGATCCGGTGCCGGCGCGGTGTCGCCGCGGTCGAATTCGCCTTGGCGGCAACCCCTTTGCTGATGATCGTGTTTGGTTTCATTGCAACCAATCTTTTGTTCTTCACGTTGTCGGTAATGCAGAATTCAGCCAACTACGCGGCCGTCATGCTGGCAACGGGAAGTGCGACCACGACCAATACCGGAACTCTGATTTCATGTTCCGGCCCCCCGGCGAGCGGAACAGCGGAATATTACGCTTGCATCGGCCTGCCATCATGGGCTACTTTTCAAGCTAAAAGCTCACGGGATTGTGCCGCTCTTAAGGCTTCTGTAACGATTTCCGTCAGCGCTTCCGCTGCCGCGCTTGCCGACGTGTTTAATATTTTGGCTCTATTTGCGTTAATTATGGGTATACCCTCGCCCCCATGGCCGCGCCGAGCCAGTCTTGTGGTGTAGCGTCGTCTCCGGGAGCTTCGAGCCTTCGGCGCCAGCCAAGATAATGGTCAAGATACGCCGTGGCGACCCCGTGGAACGGGCGCAACCATTCCTTCAGCCGTCCATGATAGCCATTGACGTTGTTGATATGGAGACCAGGCGCCTCCGGTCTCGGGCCGCCCGGCTTCGGCAGGATGCAGCAGGGGATCTTCGCCTTACGGGCGAAGCTGACGATTGCCTTGCCGCCATCGCAACAAAGTTGGTTGTCCGGTGTGACAACACCACCGAGCGCGGCGGTGACAGAGGCCCGGTCGCGTTTGGGCAAAACCGCATCCGTGGTCGCGCCCGTCCGGTCACGCGCGACCAAAATCGGGATTTG
Source organism: uncultured Acetobacteraceae bacterium (assembly GCA_903924985.1). Taxonomy (GTDB): domain Bacteria; phylum Pseudomonadota; class Alphaproteobacteria; order Acetobacterales; family Acetobacteraceae; genus Rhodopila. Next base: position 850 of record CAIYDT010000192.1, on the reverse strand, counting down.
CTCCGCGGACAAACCCCGGGTCTTCGCCATTCCACCACGTTTATGTACGGGACGCGGCAAGCCAGAACGTTTGCCTTTGAACGATTCCAGAATATAGGTCTCGTCGGCCTCCACGATCCCGGTGAGCTTGCCGGGCTTATCGCCCGCGGGAGCCGACAGGAAGCGATGGCGCCAGCGGAACGCCGTGGTGACGTCCACACCACACCGTTTCGCCACCGCGGCCACACTCTCCCCGGTTATCAGGGCCTGTGCCTGTTCAGCCCAACACTCCTTCTTGCGCAGACGGGCAAGGGGCGTTCCGGTCAACGCGTTAAAGCTCCGGCCGCAATCGCCGCAACGGTAGCGGGGCAGGCCACTGACGATCCCCCATTTCTGGAGCTTTTGGCTGGCACAATGAGGGCATCCCGTGCGCTCAATCCGGCTGGCGGCCGCGGCTGCCAGGGACGCCAAATCTGGAACAGGCGGCTCCGGCACGGGGTTCGCCGTGACATCCGCCGCGGGCGGCCCCTCGCGGGCGGACCGGTGTCCGGTCGCGCCGGGAGAAGCCGCGGCCGCGGACATCTCATTGACAAAAAATGGCGGCTCCCGGAGGGCATCTTCGTCCGCCTCGGCCAGCGCCAGTGCGAAAAACCCGGCACCTCGCTGTTCGGGAGTCAGATCAGAGATCGAAGCCAGCCAACGTTCGAAACCAGTAATATCCATATCCTGCCCGCCCCGCGTGATCTGGCGAACGTGGCAGATTTTCATAATTAACGCAAATAGAGCCAAATTCTTGGGATCGCCCGCGCGGGGACCGTTGTCGTGGGGCTTCGCTCGATTCAGGCGATTGGCCTTGTGCCTCCATTGGGTT